>JAHAWU010000018.1 GCA_018383815.1 Candidatus Jordarchaeia archaeon
AAAGTGCACTAAAAACTTTTTACGCCCCAAAAATATTTTCCAAAATTATTTTTAGGTGTTCATATGATTTTTTGGCGTGTTAGGAGTGGTTGCTTATCATGTTGCTGGGGAAACATGATTGTTATTGGTCGCCCTTTTTTCTGGAATCCAATAATTCTATATACCTTTGAGGATAGATATTATGAAGGAAAAGCTGCCCTGCTTGTTCAGATTTTGTGTTTTAAGGGAGGCATGGTCTGAGTGAGCCTTAAAGATTCTGGATGGTCAGACTTGGAAATTCTGCAAAATATTTCCGAATGCTTCAAACTTCTAAAAAAAGGTTTGGAAAGCCTGAAAAATAAAGAATTTGAAAATGCTTTGTCCTTTTTGTCAGACGCCTCTACCCTTATGTATATAAGTCTTAATCGAACAATTACTCACAAGTTGCCTTACAGGCATTCTTATGGTATTATTGTGCAATTTAACATTTTAGTCGTTTCTCTAGCTGTAAGTTTTCTTGTCCGTGCCAGCCAGGTTAAAGAGGAGGCAAGGGAGAGTATAGGGGGAGCCACATCTCTTATAGCCTTAATCACCGCCTTCCTTAACCCCCTTCTGAGAAGCATTATAGAACAGGAATCAAAACCTGATGGCTACAAGTTAACAGAAAAAGATAGGTACCTTTTAGCGGAGATGATGGAGCTAAACGAAGTTATCAGAGATTTCAAAAAACAGTTTGAAGAAGAGAAAAAAGAGGTTTTGGAGGAAAAACCAAAAAAGGTATCTGCAAAGGCTAAAAAAACGCGGGGCAAGAGTTAACTATTTCTTAACTAATATTTCTTCCTGGTTCTTTGAGAGCAGTTCTCCTTCCCTTGTAAGGATCTCGGCTTTGGCCCAAAGTTTTCCTTGGGGGCAGGTCTTGAATTCTAATACTTGATTAGTTTTAATTACACTGTCTGGCTCAATATTCAGCGTTGCCTGTTTTTCGGTAAACCTTCTCCCATTCTCGTCTTCCAACCAGTAAATCAGCTGAACATTGGAATAACTTCTATGCAGATCATTTATAATCCAGATATTTCCCTTGTCACCGGGTTTAACAACATCGTTAACCTCTATGCTGACTAGCACGGGTTGATACCCTATTTTCAAGGCATAGTAACCTTTTTTGGGTTGGCGGTAGTAGTCCAAAACGCTCCAAGTTATTGAGGGCCAGCAGTCCACGAACATGAATTGGAAGATTCCAGTCATTGGGCTATATTTTGCCCGCCTATATGTTTCAATGGCGTACTTGAGAAGCCTATACTGATAGTTTTGGCTGTTCTCCACAAATTCTTCTAGGGAATTTCCCAGCTCAATTTTTGCCATGTTAAAAGTCTGCATGTATTGAAAGTCGTGGAAAGCCCACTTCTTCCAGTTAGGTGGCCAGAGATCCTCCTCAGGCATCATTTTTTTAAGAGAATCCACGTTTGGAAGGGCTTGGGCGCCAAATTCAGTACAGAAGGGCTGGGCCAAGAGCATAGAATACTTTTTGTAATCTTCCTCATACCAACCCGGATAAATGTGGAACTCGGTGGTTGAAGCGATGTCCACATAGCGTGTAGCATCTTCTTCCGACGCGGCAATCATCAGGAGGGTATCAAGATTCCTTAATTGGTGCAAGTCGGGTTCATTGTGGCAACACCAGACAACTATGCAGGGGTGATTATAAAATGTTCTAATCATGTCCTTAATTTGGACCACGGCCTTTTCTGCAAAGTCATCACATCTTGAATACCACCATTGCAGAGCAAAATCCTGCCAGACCATTATGCCGTTCTCATCGCAAGCGGAGTAGAATTCCTCCCTATTCACGTGTGCATGCACCCTTACTGCGTTAACGTTTGCTTCCTTGAGAAGCCGTATATCTTCCTGTATTTTTTCGGGTGTATACTCGGAAAGCCACTGGGTGGGAATAATGTTAGTGCCTCTAACAAAAATTTTTAAACCATTAAGGTACCAATTCCACCCCGAATCTATTCTGACTTCTCTAACACCGAATCGTTCCCTTAAAGAATCGAGAACATTTTCACTGTCTCGAACTATAACCAGCAAATAGTACAAGTTTTGTTCCCCATGATCCCAAGTCCACCAAAGTTGCGGCCTTTTTATACTCAGTACAAAAAATAACTTGTCCCTCCCCCTAGATAAAAACAAACGTTTAAACTTTGATAATTTGCCCCCCGAAGAAGTGTTTACCGGCTCTACCTCTATTTCGACCATTACTTCTTTGGGATAATCTAAATTCTCCAGTTCAACTTCAACAATTATTCTGGCAAGCTTTTCAGATTCAATTTTAGGCGATATTTTAACTCTAGAGATTCTTACTTTACTCGTTATTAGCAAGTCCACATCGTTCCATATGCCTCCAGTGTTATAGTCTTGGCCGTGTTCTGGATCCCAGGAGCCTGGGCGGCAATCATGGTGGCTGAGAACCCCCTTAATTAGTCTCTTGTAACATGGCCAAATTGGTTTTTCTTCCTTCGGAGAACTCACCTTGACAAGCAACGAATTCTCTTCCCTGATAATCTTGGTAACGTTAAACATGAAGGGTTGGAAATATCCCTCATGGTGGCCTACAAAGACTCCGTTTAGATAAACGTCTGCAAAATAGTCGACGCCCTTAAATCTAAGCCAAAACTCTTTATCTGCGGGTACTTCTTCCAGCCTGAAGCTTTTTTGGAAATAAACGGTTCCAGAGAAATCCACACCTCTAAGGTACCAGTTTGAGGGAAGCAACATTTCCCTCCAATCAGAGTCATTACTTGGAACAGACTCAAAACTGTATCTCCATTTTCCATTTAAGCTAATTCTCATTAATATTCGCCTTTGCCAGTTAAATCTAAAACCATTAAAAAGACATCTTTTGGAATATACTGCATCAGTTTCTGTTTAAAAAAGGTTTATGGTTATTTTAATTGGGAGGGAGTGGCTTTAAATTATCAAATACAAAAATTATAGTAGTGCAGAATCAAAATCTTATTTCTCTGGAAAGGATTTTTAGAGAAGGGAAATAGTTGAGATTTTGGCTGGTTTCACCAGAGGCTTTGAAACAGAAATGCTTGGAGTTTATCCTCCTTGAAGGATACTTTAACCCAGAGACTTTTTCAGAGTTAGAATACTCTCTCCACAACCAAGAATATCCAAGCAAAGCCCTCATCTCTGAATTATGTAGAAATGTTAGATGTCCCGCCATTTGCGAAAAATGTCAAGCGGATTGCACGCACAAAGAATTCTGTGAGCAGGTGGAGAGGCTACACATTGATAGAAGTCCACCATGTATAAGAAAAGCCTACAACTTGGGCGAGTTTCGAATAGTTAAAAACTATTTCAAGTCGCTAGGACTTCTACCCAATACAACGCAAGAATGTCTCGGAGTGAAATGCACATTTATGAGAAAAGTGGGACTGTGCGAAACGGACAATTTCTGTAAAAGTATGAAAACAGGGATTTTAACTGAATACTATAATATACGCTTAAAAAGAAAAATCACCGAAGAAATAAAGAGTAATAGGCCTCAAACCTTTGGGAAATAAAGCTGTCCTCTAAATGTTTTTTCCTATTTTTTCCAGAGCTTCTGGGCGATTTCAGATGCGCGGTGTTTCTGCCACAGTTCTAGGTACCTCAATATGTTTTCATCGTTTCGGTAAACGTCAAAAACAATGTTGTACTTTGCTTCCAGTACTGGTAGGAATGTTTCCTGCAAGGCATCTCTATAAGTTCTAATACCTTCAGGGCTTTCCTCATCAAGAACTTTGATTATCGTCTTCGCAGCTAATTCGCCCGACTCGAGGGCATAAGGAATTCCTTTGCCCGATATGGGATCCACTAGGCCAGCGGCGTCCCCTACTGCCACAACGCCCCCTTCGTAGAATTTTTCGCGAGTCTTTAGGGGAACCAAGTGGGCAGAGGTTCTGATGGTTTCCCCGCTGGATAAAATTTTTCTTATAGGTTCGTAGTCTAGAAACTTTTGAAAAGAATCCCTCGTATTACTAATATCTGATAGTCGGCAGCCCCAACCCAAACTTATCACATTTCTTTTGGGAAAAGCCCACCCGTAACCAAATTTACTTATGTCTTTACCAAAATAAAAGTTGATGGTCTTTTCACCTATGATTTCCGCTATTTTTTCTTTTTTAGACAGAATCTCTTTCTGTACGGTCAGGTATACTTCATCTGCTTTGAAGGGCCTCCAACCAATAGACTTTAAAGTTGGAGAATTGACCCCATCAGCTGCGACCACCATCTTGGCTTCGACATCACCCCTCTTTAGTTTAAGCTTATAATGATCGTTTTTCCACGTAACGCTTTTCAGAGCTTGGGACTCCATGAGCTTTGCGCCGGCCGCAGCCGCAAGGTATTGAAAGTAACCATCAAACTTTAGTCTCCAAACCACGGCGCCGAGACCAATTCTGTGAAAAACCTTCCCCGAGGTGTGATAAGTTACCAGAGATTCCACTTCACGCTCAATTACCTCACTTGGAATTTTATATTTGCTCACAAGTGTTAATTCTATAGCTCCACCACAGGGTTTGTACCTCGGAATCTCATCTCTGTCAATCAAAACTACCTTGTATCCCGCCTCCGCAATGTGAGCTGCGGACAATGAGCCTGAAGGTCCGGCGCCAACTACAGCAGCATCATACAAATATTTTAAACCTCACCTAATTTGTGCTATTCTGAATGGTCAACACCACTCATAAATATTATCCCAAAAAACAACATATATTGTTATTCCATAAAAAACAGTTAAAAATATCTATTATTATTTATTTTTAATTTTAGAGCTGATGAAACCTTTTTATAGAAGAAAGAAGCAATCTAAAGACAAATTATTAAAAAGAGGAAAGTAAAATGCCCAGAAAAAAAAGCGAAACAATCATACCAGTCGCACCAATCGATAGACTGATCAGAAACGCCGGCGCGGAAAGAGTTTCAGAAAGTGGAGCTGCGGCACTAGCCAAAATTTTAGAAGAACTTGGGACAGAAATAGCACGACTAGCAGATGAGATGGCGAAGCACACTGGAAGAAAAACCATAAAAGAAGAAGACATCGACTTGGCATACAAAACATGGAAAAAAGCAAAATTCCCATAACAAACCAATAAACATCTAGCAGATACCCACAAACTGGTATTTCAAATAGTACTACTCTGAACAAAAAATTTTCCAAAGCACCATCCTATTATTTTTAAAGCCGTTAGAATCCAAGTACGAAGTCAGAAATATTTTTATCTTGAAACCCGCAGCTCATACCGAAGTACATCGCCTAGGTTCTCAATCTCCGAAATATTATAGATGCTGCCCCCACTTTTCTCGGCAATGCTTTGGCAGATTTTCTTCCGCCAATTCTTCATTAATGCGTGGCTTTCTGGACGGATAACAACAGTGCGAATGTTTTCCTTTTTTATCAATTTAGCTATCTCTTCAATTTCGTATAGTAACTGATTGTAGGATTCCATCTCAGACCTCATCTGTTGAATGTAAGAGTAACGTTTTTCAGAAAAACAGCCGGCGTTTAGCGGCACATTTGCGCCCCCGTCACTAATAGTTACCAGGAATGGTACTACCTTGTTGTCTTTCATTTTCTCGCGTTTTAGTACCTCGAGTCCTTTGACTAGTCCTGCGGCTAGGGGAGTCCAACTCCCCGATTTCACGGTGAGCAGTTTTGCGGTTACGGTTTGCAGGTTTACTGTGGGATACTGCATTATTTCGGCGTTGTAACCTTTGAATACCACTAGTCCCACGCGGTCTCTTTGGCGATAGGCTTCATCGTGTAGGGAAAGTATCACCTGTTTAACCTTTTTGAGGTTTTTAAACATGGAGCCGCTGGCGTCAAGTACAAAGACTATGGAGAGTGGAGCGCGGTATTCAAATATTTTTTCGCGAATATCTTGTGTTCGGATATTTACTGCCAGATTTTTGTTTTTTCTATCTTTCTGGTAGGGCGAGGATGCTCTTATTGAAGCATCTAATGCGATGTGCCTAGTTTTTTCTTTGGGGATTTTGTAGTAGATATATCTTCCTTTGTCTGAGGAGCCCTTCGCTTTTAGTCTCCTTCCCAGAAAGCTGGGTTCATCCTTCCTGAAGTAGCTTTTGTACTGCTGCCTAAAAAATTCTCCAAGAATGTTTGCCTTCTTGAGCTCTTCTAGTTCTTCTTCTGTTAAGGCATCAAATCTTGGGTCTCTGATATTTATCATTCCATCTCGGTCTTGGCCTTCTTGTTGCTGTGTGTAGCGGTTCAAAAGGTCTTGGTAGGGGATGTCCTGATTTGACGGAGCAGCTTGCATGCCTTCCTCAAATGAGATGTTTTGAATATCTTTTCCCGAGGCGTCCTCACTTTTGGTTTGTTGTTGGCCATTCATTTCGGCATCGTTACGAAAAAAACCCATGGCCTCCTGTTGCTTCACTTCGTTTAGTGTTTTTTCGAATGCTTCTGCTATCCTTTTGCTTACCGTTTCTGCATCTTCGAATTCAAATTTTCGAATTCTGTGGCCCAGGGCTAACTCGGCAGCCTTTAGTACATCTTGTTCGTTTACTTCTTTTCTTCCGTCCAAGGCCGCTAAGGCTTTGGCGCAGCGCATAACCGTTATATCTCCTCTATGGGTGCCTACCCCCAGCTCCAGGCACAATCTTACAATGGTTACTAATAGGTACGTTGGTATTTTTACTTCTGGAAGAATTTCTTTAGCCTTCACTATCCTTTTCTGAAGATCCTCCTCTTCGCTCTGCCACTTCCTTAGAAACTCTTCTTGGTTTTTATCGAATTCTTGGATGCGGTTTAGTATCTCCAGTCTTTGTTTAACATCCTTTAGAGGGGTTACCTCTACCTGTAGGCCTATTCTGTCAAGTATTTGGGGTCTTAGTTCCCCCTCCTCGGGATTCATACTTCCCACTAGCACGAAGCTTGAGGGATGGGATACAGATACGCCCTCCCTTTCTACAGTGTTAACTCCAAAAGCTGCAGCGTCTAGAAGGTCGTCCACTATATGATCACTTAGAAGGTTAATCTCGTCTACATATAATATTTGCCGATTAGCTTCAGCCAGTATGCCTGGCTCCAGAGCTTTAACTCCTTCCTTTATTGCCTTTTCAATGTCTAGAGATCCTACAACTCTATCCTCTGTTACCCCTAGGGGAATTTCAACAACTCTCATCCTTCTGACTTCATATTCTAAGTTATTGTTTTCCTTTAATTTGGCTTTGCACATTTCACACATAGTTGATGGATTTGCGGGATCGCAGTTAAATGGGCAATTCTTGACGAATTCTATTTCTGGCAATAATGCGGCTAATGCCCTTACTGCAGTGGATTTTCCTGTGCCTTTCTCTCCACGGATCAATACGCCGCCGATTTTAGGATCTATAACGTTTAAAATTAGACCGAGCTTCATATTAGTTTGGCCGACTATTGCCGTGAAGGGAAAAACTACTTTTTTATATCGAACAGACATGGCTTTAGTCGCTCCCTGTTATTAAGTTATGTAGGGCTTGAAATAAAGCTTCCTTCATGTTGTCCGCAACCATTTTAAAGTAATGAGGACAAATACAAGAAAAACAGAATACCTTTTTAACTTTATCATAAAGTTAACAGCATAGCTTTTTGTTCACCTTTCCATTTCTTTAAACTTTTGTTTTCGTAATGGTCACACATTCAATTTTTAGCTACAATTATACTAATGAAATTGCACAAAAGATCCATGCACCACCATACTTTTCTTAAAAATTAAGGAGAAGCTCTTTTCCCATAGAAAGTTCACATAAAGAACGCTGGGCGTAAAAAGTTTTTGGTGCAAGCCGCTGGGGGGCGTCTTCGGACTGGGGCTCTGTGTTGTCTTCTTGTGTGTGGTTTTGGGTCTCCCCACTTATGTCTCCTTTTGCCAAAAGGAGGCTTCATAGAGCTTCTTTCCAATTGAAGTCTAACACCCTTTTTTCTGGGAAACATTTGCCTCCAAACACGCCCCAACACCAAAAATACACTAAAAACTTTTTATGTCCAGAACGCTTACATATTACGATGAGTATGCAAATGAGTGGGTAGGGCCAATTCTGCAAATTACAGTAACTCTCTTCAGTAAGGAAACTTTATCTTTAGGAGTGAGAATAGAATAGACTAAACACGCTTTTAGTTGTCCATAGAATTAAATATAAATAAAATGGTGAGAGAAGGATTCCGGTGGCAAAAAATGAAAACAATAATTTATGCAGGTGCAGAACTTCCCCCAATACTAAGAGTAATGTCTAAAGCGTATTCCCTGAGTGATGTTACCATAATAGCAAATAACATTCATGACTACTATCTTTCTGGTTTAAAAATTATGCATGAAACGGACAGCGCAATACTTCTTTTATCAAAAATCAAAGAGGGCGTGGATTCCTACACACTTCAAAGGATACTGGAAAAGTTTGGAGTTAAAGCCAGCATACCTACCTCAGACGCCAAGATTGGGATCACCTTGTATAGGGAAGGAAAATTAAAAAATAACCAGGACCTTGTAAGCGTTCATCGGGATCTATGTAAAGCTCTACAGCTTAAAACAAACGTAATACCTTTTACGAATGGAGAGGTCGAAGCGCTTGTCAAAACAGGGGAAGGCGAAATAAGCTTATTAGAATACTTTACTGCAAAAAAAGAATTCAACGTTAAAAAACTGGAATTAGAAGGAATGGAAAAAATAAAGCCTTTTGATCAGGTGGTAAAAATCATAAAAGATAGTGAATCAATACTCATCATACCTAATGATCCAATAAGCATCATGCCAATCATAAAAAACAAAAATATTCAGGAAGCCATCGAAAACTGCCAGGGGCACGTCACAGTAATTTGTCCTCCAATCACTAAAAGGTCAACCCTTCTTCTAGAAACGCTGGGCATCGAACCAACGCCCCTAGGGGTAGCCAAAACCTTTGAAGAACACATAGACACCTTCCTAATAGACCGCAACTATCAGGACCTCAAGCCACAGATAGAAATCCTAAAAATGGAAGTCGTTGCCACAGACTTATACGAAACAGAAGCCGAATATGGAAATACAATACCAAAACCAATACAAGAACGCTTCCAGCTGGAAACCAAAGCCCCACCAGTAATCACTGGATTAAAGAAGGGAGTCCAAAAAATAGGAAAAATATTAGGAACCCCAGAAAAAACCAAAGAACAAGAATAATCTACAACATATACACCTTCCTTTTTTCACACAACACAAAAAGAAAAAAGAACCTACCCCCCCTTTTACACTCACCAGATATTGACAGGCTATCCACCCCTGGCCAAAACACGGAAGGAATAAAAACTTTAACTCAACATTACCCACTGACATCTCTGCAACCTGGGAATCGGGGCTTATCCTGCTAACGACTTCTGTAATTCCTCAATCGAAAACGTAATATGTGTGTTTGGAAGAATACTTCTTAGAACCTAAACTTTTGGGTAAATGGGGATAGAAGAATATGGATGGCGCAGATTATAGTACCCTAGTAATTTTAATGGTAGTTATAGTCTTCATACTGTTGGCACTAATTGTACCCAACATAAAAATATTGAGAGAGTACGAGAGAGCGGTAATATTTAGGCTGGGAAGAGTGGCTGGAACTAAGGGGCCAGGGATAGTGTTCCTTCTGCCTCTCATAGACAGAGCGGTGAAGGTGGATCTAAGAGAAAACTACTTTGAAATTCGGAGACAAATGTGCATAACAGGTGACAACAGCCCTTTGGACATTGACGTATTATTTTATTATAGGGTGATTAATCCTGAGGACAGTGTAGTTAAGATTAAAGACTTTCGGGGCGCAGCCATCGGTATTGCTCAAACCACCCTGAGATCGGTAATTGGGGACATTATGCTTGACGATGTGCTTGCCAAGCGAGAGTATATCAATACTGTTCTCAGAGACAAGTTGGACGAGATGACTGAGAGGTGGGGTGTTAAGGTTACCAGTGTTGAGATTCGGGAGATTCTCCCTCCAAGTCGGGTTCAAAATGCTATGGTTCGCCAGATGGAGGCGGAACGGATTAGGCGAGCTATGGTCATTGAGGCTGACGGTACTAAAGAGGCGGCGATTAAGGTGGCTGAAGGTGATGCACGCTCCGAGATTCTGAAGGCTGAGGGAGACCGTGAGGCGGCTATTTTAGAGGCGGAAGGTGTGAAGCAGAGTGTTATCTTGGAGGCAGAGGGTGAAGCGTTAGCTCTTGATAAGGTTTTTGGAGTTGTAAAGGACATTGATAGTAAGACCATGACTTTGCAGTATCTAAAGGCTCTGGATGCGCTCGGGAATAATGAGCAAACACGTATGATATTTCCATTAGATTTCTCTTCTCTTACGGGAATGGTCTCGGAACATGTGGATAAAGCATCTGAAGAAGCGGCTCATAGTTCTAAGAAAAAGGTCAAATAGAAGGGATTGAGTTAGGGGTTAAAAAATTGAAGGATAATTTGTGTTTTAAACTCCCTTGACCTTTTCTTTGACTTTGTCAAGATCACCGACTTCCAGCACAATGGGGAGCTGGGCATACCCTGGTAAGCCGTGTGTGATTTCTTCAAGCAAGTATACCAGCGCTTCTTTGGGTGTCAAATTCCTCTCCTCTAGATTTGCCTCAGGTAATGTTAACGATGCTTCCACCCATTTTTCCTTAGTTGCGGAATCTGTTGGAAACAGGCAGTAAATATAATCCTCGGTATTGATGATTATCGAGGGGGGTTTTGTCCAAGCCTCGTCGAGGTATTTAAGCATTTTTTCAACATTTTTTTCTTTCGACATTGATTCACCAACCACTATTTGGGAGCGAGTTCTGTAGATTCAACTATCTTAATTACACAGAATTCACTAATAAAAATATGTCCTATCTTATTATGCATTAGCTGTACTTGTATATTATTTAAAAATCAATCCTTTAAAAACATATTAGTTGTGGGTTTAGGGTATAGTTTAAATATTTTTCAACGTTATTTTAATCCAAAATGTGCTCGGTGGAGAATACATGAAGACCATACAAGTAATTGTGCCGACTGAAGAGTCAGGGCGAATAGCAAAGATTTTAAGTGATTCAGGAAGGGATTTCTCAACGGTTTCCGGTAAGGAGAATACCCTAATTCTAATCACCTCAGAGGACGACGATGTAGATGCGGTTCTATACGAGTTAAAACGTTTGGGTGTAGGCAGGGAGTTCGGAAAAATCCAATTAACTCCCTTAACTGCTTCTCTGCCTTCGATAATCACAAAGAAACCCTTAATTTCCTTCAAACGTTCATCCAGCGATGAAATTATCCAGATGGTGGAAAAGTCAGCTAAGATCAACATTAATTACATTGTGTTAACAATCCTTGCGGGCGTTTTGGCATCTTTAGGACTACTAGGGAACAATGCCGCAGTAATAATTGGCAGTATGGTGGTATCTCCCCTTATGGGACCAATTACTGGTACCGCTATGGGAACGGTTCTCAGTAAAAGAGAAATGTTTATGGATAGTGTTAAGGCGGAAGCTGTGGGTATTCTTCTCGCTATAGCTCTTGGTTTATTCTTGACTTACCTATTTCCAGGGGCTGCGCCAACTTCTGAGATTTTAGCCAGATCCCGACCAAACATAGCTGATATGGCACTAGCTATAGCATCAGGTTTTGCGGCTGGCGTGGCACTCAGTGGCGGTCTGGAATCTACACTAGTGGGAGTAGCGGTGGCCGCGTCACTTCTTCCGCCCGCAGCAAACATTGGGGTCGGCATAGCTTTGGCTCAGTACGGTATTGCCGCAGGTTCGCTTGAACTATTATTAATCAACATTTTCAGCATAAATTTGTGCTGCACTGCACTGTTCTGGATTCAGGGAATAAGGCCCGCGGTTTCTGTAAGGAAAGAAAGAGTGGCTGCAAGGGTTTTACGTAGAAGGCTGGTTATCGTTTTAATCGCTCTATTAGTTTTGGCGATGCCAATAGGCGTCACAACCCAGAGCCTGTACAAGCAAGCAAAGTACACGAATGTTGTCAACACAGCTGTTTACTCTCTAGCTCTACCACCAAATAATGCTCTCCCCGGAAATATTTGGACCTTATATGATCCTACAACAAACACACTCTGGGTTACTGCCCTAATCTTTACGCCATCAGGAGCTGTACCACCGGATCTTGCTCAAACCCTCTCTCTAATCATATCCTTAGGTACAGGAATTCCAACAGTAACAGTTTTGGCAAGTGTACAAGCCACGATACTGAGTACCATATGATGATCTTCAGAAAAAACTTGAAATGTTTCCTCATTTTCCTTTTTTCCTTAAAAAGTACTTTTATATGTGGTTGGTTCCTAATTACTCTATAGAACTTCTTTCTTTGTTGGATAGTTACAGATTCCATACATAAAAAAACTCAATGTATTGATTTAGTCGAAAGAAGAGGCAGAGAAAAATGAGTGAGAAGGTTTGTCCAAGTTGCGGGAAGACCGCTAAGGCGGGTATGAAATACTGCATGTACTGCGGGGAAAAGCTAGAGGAAAAGGATGAGTGGTTCAGCGAAGAAAAACCAGAGGAAATGCAGCTGGAATCTTTTCATGAAGCCGTCGAAGAGATTTCCGGCAAAGAGGAGATTCCCGAGGATATTAAGTATCAATTAGAGTTGAGAACAAAACTGGAAGAACTCATCGGGGAAAGGTCTGAGCTTACCAGGGAGATAGATAGGATGATGGAGGGATTGTCAGGGGATATATCTATCGAAGAGTACAAAAACAAAATAAAGAATTTAAAAAACCGGGTAGCTGAACTCAAAAAGGAGGAGAAAGACATAGAGAAGCTAATAAAACCTTTACCATTAGAGAAAACATCCAAAGAAAAAGAGGAACTAAAGGCGCGATTAGATAAACTTAAGGAAGTTTACAGATCTAAAGAAATCAGCAATGAAACATTCGAAAAGCTACGCAAAGAATACGAAAAAGAACTCGAAGAAATAAAGAAAAGACACAGAATCGAAAAAGACAGGGTGGAGAGCTGGATTGTACACCTAGAAAAAGAGAGAAAAAACATCCAAGAAACTTTAGAGCTACTATACGCAAGACACAAAACAGGAGAATTGGCTGAAGGGGAATACCAGAAAAAGAAGGAAGAACTGGAAAAAACCCTTACAAGAACTCAAATAAGCCTAGAAAATCTAAAAATAGAGGTACGCCAGTGGGGCTAAAAAAAGATAGTACCCTTCTCCTGCTAAAAAACAAGTTTGCTTCTTCGTCTGAGGCGCAAAACTCATGCGAGTCTACCTCGCAAATATCAAAAGTAAGAAACCAACATACGCTGAAAGCGTTTAGATAAAGTATGAAAAAGTTTTTCATGGCAAATTAGTATATTAACAGCTCGTGGAAATCGGCCATATCCTTATGTCTTCTCTTAAAATTATATTGAACAAAAAGCAAATATAGTTTAGTAGTTTCTATGTTTTGTGTAATTGCCTAGGTACTTGTTTTCCTTATCGGAAAGGTGATTTTTCGCGATAATAAATTTAAATTTATTCTGAAACTTTATATTCTTCCCTCTACTTGACATAGAAAAAAGTAAAACTATGCAACCTGATACTCGTATCGGAAAGTTTATTTATTCGTGTTTATTTTCTGTACTATAGAATATTAATTTAGGAGCTGTAGTGTTTTGGTTGGGAAACCATGCCAACCCTCTTGCCAGTTCTTTCAGTGTACACAGCGCGCACTCCAACCGAGAAGAACTAAACGGGGAACAGAACTTTTCTGCTCTTGGGGCGAAGATCTCTGCATAGGGCCGCAATGCATACATGCGGACTGTGTTAGAAAAAAATTAAAATCAGACCTTACATGTGGTCTTGAGCCGCCTAAGCCTCAACAGTTTAAAAAAATCGAACAAGAATTCGAAGTAGAACCCGTAAGAATATCTGAGAAGTGGTCTCTTGATCATGTTCCCATAAGAGCGAAAACACTGAAGAGGATTAAGGCCCTTAAATATGACATAGACTGAGTGTAATTAGGCGTTTTCGACCTGCAAAATAGTTCCTCTATTTACTTTTAATTTTTTATTTATCCTCAAATATTTTCTTATTTCTCTAGTTTTAAAATATACATTTTTTGAGGCTTCAGTTACCTTTTTCCTTGTTCTCGTGTTCCTTTTTTCTTTTAAACTCAGATTTATAATATTGTTATAATTTGATGCTCCATCTAACAAATGAGGGTTAAAATTATGAAGAGTGGCCGATTGGAAGCATTTTAATTTTCCAAGAGGCCTTCTTGGTACCTTTAGGTTTTATAGTTTAGGAAGGTGTCTAGGCGGGACTTTGAAATTTTGTATTCTGGTTCTTGGCTACTCATCAGGTAATTCCTTATTTTTAGTGTTTCATTAATTCTCTCATCAATACTATCTTTTTCACTTTTCGATTCGCAGATCATTATGGTTTTTTGTAAAAAATTTTGTTCCTTCAAAAAGGACAGAATGAACTTCCATGGTAGTTGATTCGATTTGTTGTCAAGAGTGGTGTGGGCTTTTTCCCCTCTTCTTGTGGTTATGATTCCAGAAATGTGTATGGGCACCTTATATTTTTTCAGGTCTATACTGCTTTCTAGCAATTCTAGTCTACGTAGTAAACCTGCCTCATTTGTTACCATTCCTCCCCTGGCGAAGTCATGGGCTAAGTCCCAACAAATCAGGCAGTTAGTTTCAGCTGCCATCCTAATTAGGGTGTCGAAGTCTGCGAAGGATTTAACCTTTCCAGCAACTTCTGGTGCCAGCATAACTTTGTGTCCCCTATTCTCTCTGATCTTCATAATTTCGGTTAAGAGACTCTTGACTCTTGTTTCGCTGGTTCTGGTTTTCATTGAGCCACAGTGGAATGTAATGTGGGTAGCGCCCAGTATATCGCCCAGTTTTAAATTAATGCTGAAGTGTGCCTTTGTGTTCTTTACACGTTTGGCGCTACTGGTGGTTAAACTTATGACGTAGGGTGCATGTACACTTACGAGCAGACCGCGAAGATTTTCTGACAACATTTGTGCCTGTTCCACGGTGGGATAAAGAGGAGCGGAGCTGCCTTTGGGGGCGTAGAGCACGTTGCCTAGGAAAAGAATTTCTAAAGCGTTAAGTTCATTCTCATGTAGTCTGCTTACTATGTGGGAAACTTTTTCGTATGTTGTGTATACTGAAAAGTGGAATGCGGGAAAACCCAAAAACAAATCTCTCACCAGATGAGTGTGGAATAACTAGTGATGCGGTGCTATTATTGTTTTTCATTGTTTAGGGACTGATTATATATCCTCTTTCTTTATTAATTATGTGGTTGTTTCTTTTTTAGATAAATTTATATGTCAGTTTGGACAATTAGCCCATGGTTAAATGTATTCATCTTCACTGAAGTGTAATTAACTACACTAAACTATTAGGAGATGAGGGAGAGCAAACATAACAAAGAGGGAAAAAAGTGAAAATAAGAATAAAAACCCCGAGCCGGCTGCACTTCACCCTAATCGATCTCAACGGTGCACACGGTAGAATTGATGGGGGAATAGGAGTAGCACTAAATTATCCAAATGTGTTAATAGAAGCGGAAAACGCAGACAAAATCATAGTGGAAGGAGAAAAAAAGGAGCTAACAGAATCCATTGCTAAAAATGTCATTGACAAAATCGCGCCCGGAAGTGGTATAAAAATAAAAGTTAAATCTACAATACCCGAACACATAGGTTTAGGATCAAAAACCCAACTCTCCCTAGCAGTGGCAACTGCAATCAGCAGAATCAATGGAGCCGCCTTCTCAGTAAGAGAATTAGCAAGGATCGTTGGGCGAGCTGGAACATCGGGCATAGGCGTTGCCGCCTTTGAACGGGGAGGCTTTATAATGGATGGAGGTCACACCTTTGGGCCGGGAAAACAGAAAGAAAAGTTTTTACCTTCATCAGCTTCAAACGCTCCCCCCGCACCTATCATAATTAGACAGGATGTTCCTGAGGATTGGTTATTTGTGATCGGAGTACCTAATGTGGACCGGGGGGCGCATGGATCCCGAGAGGTGGGAATTTTTCAAAAATATTGTCCCATTCCCTTAAGTGAAGTTGAAAAACTTAGCCACCTCATCTTGATGAAAACTCTTCCGGCGGTGGTAGAAGGAGACATCCAAAATTTTGGAGAAAGCCTTTTTGAAATACAGAAGATAGGTTTCAAAAAGATAGAAGTTGAGTTACAGGATCCAGTGGTAAAAAATTTAATAAATCATATGATGGTGAAGGGTGCCTATGGTTCGGGGGTAAGTTCTTTCGGCCCCGCAGTTTATGGATTAGTGGAAGGAATAGAGGCCGCCCAAAAATTAGCCTTAGAAACAGAGCGTTTCCTCAAAAAACACACCGGAGGAAGCGTATTCATTTCAGGCGTTAACAACAGTGGCGTTGAAATAGAAGAAACCGATTTAATATTACTAAGCAGCTGATTTTTTAATCCCTATTTGTAAGGGGGCTTCTTATGGTTAGAGTTTGTGGAATTGATCCAGGAACTGGATCATGGGATTTTATAGGGTTAGACGGCGGAAAAGTGGTTCTAGACACTTCCATTCCCACTAAAAACATTGTTTCGGAACCTTCACTGGTAATTGACGTGGTAAAGTCAATGGGCAACCTAGACTTAATTGTTGCTCCCAGCGGGTATGGCCTGCCGCTCACCAGAATTGAGGAACTTGACGAGAAAAAATCCTTTCTTCTTACACTAAAGAGGGAGGAGGAGAGGAAACTAATAGGGCTGAACGAAGTGATTGAGCTTCTTAAGCGTGAAAAAATAAACGGTTACTTCATTCCGGGAGTCAAACATTTACCCACCGTCCCCAAATTTAGAAAGGTGGGTAAAATAGATATGGGAACCTCAGACAAACTCTGCAGCGTAGCACTTGCACTATATGAGGAGTCCAGAAGGCTGCAAAAAGACTACAGCAAAATATCCTTTGTTCTGGTGGAGATGGGTAGCGGATTCACCGCAGTTATGGGAATTAAGAATGGACAAATAGTTGATGGGATAGGGGGAGCAGAGGGAGGTATAGGGTTTTTAGCCTGTGGAGGACTGGATGCAGAAGTAGCCTATTTACTGGGTAAATTTGACAAGAACCTGCTATATACGGGTGGAGCTGCATACATTGCGGGGTATAATGGGTTAAGCCCCCAGGAATTCGAAATTATGGCTGAGAGGGATGAACGTTTCAACATTGCTTGGGAAGCTCTCCTAGAAGGCACCGTTAAGGACATTGCAGCAATCAACGTTTCAGTAGGTGATGCGCCCCAAATACTTCTCTCAGGTAGGCTATCAAGGGTGGAAGGAATTCGAAGGGAACTTACCCAAAGATTGTCAGGCTTCGCAGGTGTCAGAAGAGTTGAGGGGTTTGCCAAAATCGCGAAGGAGGCGGCTCAGGGTGCGGCTCTAATTGCTGATGGATTGGCTGGAGGCAGTAACGAGGATTTGGTTGAATCTTTGAAGATTAGGGAGGCTTCGGGAACTGTTCTTGACTATGTTTATTTTAAAGAGATTGAAGAGTTGAGGGAGAGAATTGGTATTTAATATTGCATGGTGTATTACGGGAGCCGGTCATCTCCTTCTTGATAGCTTTGAGGTATTCTTAAAGTTGGCTAGTAATAGGCAGTTTAAAATCACCACTTTTTTGTCATGTGCAGGAGAAGAGGTGGCTCGCATTTATGGAGTTCTTGACAAGCTTAATCAGATATCTCCGGGAGGCTATTATCAAGAAATAGTTTTGGAGAGGGAGCAGGGGAAGGGGTTTCCCAAGGCGGGTAGGCTTGCTAGGGGGACTTATGCTCTTCTTGTGATTTCGCCAGCAACAGCCAATACTGTGGCAAAGATAGCTTGCGGAATAGCTGACACTTTGGTGACCTCCGCCTTTGCACAGGCGCAGAAGGGATACGTACCAGTATACATTGTACCTACAGATTATAAGGAGGGCGTAGTTACCACAAAGCTACCCGTTGTTATAGACCATGAAGCTTGTAGAGGATGTGATACTTGTCCACCTCTAATAAAATGTTCAAGCAATGCTATTAAGATGGTTGGGAAGCCCAACATTGATTTGACCCTGTGCCGAGGCTGCAAAATATGTGTAGACCTATGTCCTTATGGCGCAATTAGTTTTGGAAAAGAGGTAAAAACCAGGGTGCGAAAATTAGACGCAGAAAACGTGCGCAAAATATTGCTCTTTGAGGGTGTAACGGTTTTGGAGAAACCCTCCGAAATTTATGATGCTATTCTATCTCTGGGTGTGAGTTAATTGAGGGTTTTACTAGTTACTGGGAGGCTGGCTAAAGAGTCCGTAGAGAAGGCCGCTTCTCAGAGTAGCCTAGAGGTTGACGTTGTCGAATTACCCGTTTCGGTGGCTGCCTTCTTATCTCCAGACTTTATAGTTAAACAGTTACGGGACAAAATTTCCAAAAAGTATGATTTGTTGATTGTTCCTGGTCTTGTGAAGGGGGATGTTAGCGTAATTGAGGATGAATTGAAAATTCCAACTTTTAAAGGTCCTAGGTATGCCTCTGATATCCCATTGATTCTGGACAATTTAGGTATCCCCCTATCAAAGATCTACCCTGCAGATTATATTCTTAAAAAAATTGGCATAGAAGAGTACCAGCGTTTAATTTCTCAATTGGAAAAAAACATTGTTGAAGATTCTAGAAATTTCAAAATAGGGAGGGGAATCAAACCGGTTTATGTGGGTCTTGATTTTCCACCCAGAGTTCTAGCTGAGGTGGTTGACGCGCCAAAATTAGATTTGGAAAAGGTGATACGAACTGCAGAGTACTATGTCCGTTGCGGGGCGAGCATGATAGATGTGGGGGCAGTGGTGGGTGAGGATAATTCAAGTAAACTTGGAGAAATAATCTCCCTACTTAAGGAGAAATTTCTGGTGCCAGTATCAATTGATTCCATGCTTCCCTCGGAGATAGAGGCAGGGGTGGAAGCTGGGGCGGACCTAGTTCTGAGTTTAGATACGGGTAACGTGGAGGAGTTGAAGTCTCTACCAAAGGATGTGGGTGTAGTTTTGCTTCCAACCAATGTTAAGATGGGATTCCTGCCCAAAACAGCTAAGGAGCGGGTTGAAAATCTACTAAATTTGTATTACACTGCTGAGAGATATGGATTCAAAAAAATCATTGTTGATCCCCTCCTAGAATCTCCAATTAGTCCGGGTCTATCCAAATCTTTGGAGTCCTACATGCTATTCAGGAGAACTAATCAATTTCTGCCCATGATGTTTGGGGTGGGAAACGTCACAGAATTTATGGACGTTGATAGTGCGGGAGTCAATGGTCTTTTGGCTTGTTTAGCTGTAGAACTTGGCGTATCCCTTCTTCTAAATACAGAGCACAGTGTGAAAACTAGACGCAGCGTATATGAACTTAGTAGGGCGACCACTATGGCCTTCATAGCTTCTAAAAAAGATAAAACATTAAAGGATTTGGGGTTGACATTGCTAAAATCAAAAAGTAAGACTGAGTACATAGAACCACGTGTTGAGAACGTTGAGGTGATAGAAACCGGCGTAGCCGATGAATCCTACGTCCCCGACCCTAAGGGATACTTCAAGATATGGGTTAACCATGAGGAGGGAAAATTATATGTACTATTTAGTGATTCAAGCTCAAATAGGGAGCTGTTGCTCAAAGGCTTGTCTGCGGAGGCTCTGGGCAAAAAAATCATCTCTTTAGGACTAGTTAGCAGAATGGATCACGCACTGTACCTTGGTAGAGAATTGAGTAAGGCTGAAACATGTTTACTTTTGGGCAAGAGCTATGCTCAGGATTTGAATATTTTTGGAGAGGATGAATAGTGGTGGAACTTCCAGATGTTCAAAACCAAGAAGCACTGTTACCTATAGATCTGGATAAGGTTGGTCTAGTTGGAATAGTTAAACGTGTCAAAATAACTAAAGATGGCGAGGAAATTATCCTATTACCCTCAATATCTGCATTCATCAATCTTCCTCGAAACATGAGGGGGATTCACATGTCTAGAAGCATTGAAACCATCGAGGAGATAATAGAGGAAATTTCCTATCGTCCCGTGGGAAGCATCGAGGAATTTTGTGAGAAACTAGTTAAGACACTTCTCGAGAAGCATGACTACGCTTCAAATGCCACAGTTAATATGGAGAGCCCACTGATCTTCGATGTAAAAAGTGGAGAAACAGGGGTTAAGAGGCAAAAGAATTACGTTGTGTATGTCAAAGCGGTAGGAGAGAGAAGGGAGGGCGAAATAGCCACAAAAATCTTTTTAGGGGTGAGTGGCCAAGGCATGACGGTCTGTCCCTGCGGGCAAGAAATCACTAAAGACTATTCCAGAATTATGCTTAAAAATAGAGCTAGGGAACTCCAGATAAGTGACGAATCCATTGAAAAAATTTTAAACCTCATACCAATAGCTTCACATAGCCAAAGGTGCAAGGCAAAAATAATGATAGAGGTTCCCAAAGAACAATTAGTGGGCATAAAAGACCTTACACAGATAATTGAGGAATCCATGAGCGGTGTAACACAAGATGTTCTAAAGAGGCCAGATGAAGCCCAGCTAATACGCATAGCACACCTGAACCCCAAATTCGTCGAAGACACAGCCCGACATATAATTTACCGAAGCGCTCAAAAGTTTAAAGAACTACCAGACTCCACTGAAATAGTTGTTGAAGTAGAAAGCATGGAGTCCGTACATGGCTACAATGCCTACGCCACAAAGGCCACCACCCTAGGAGAGATAAGAAAAGCGCTAAGACTATTCCCCAAATGATAACTTGCAAAACTTAAAGCCACCAAAAATGTAGAAAAAATAAATGATTGAGCGTGAAAAATTGAGATACGTGAAGCCCATTTTGGAGGGAGACTTTGTAGAGGACAAAAATAATATGATTTTTGATGTGAAGGGTCTAGTACACCCTCCAAATAGGGTGATAGCCTATCTGAGATATTACCCAGATGCTGAGGGGGAGAGAACTAGAAGGGATGGTCAAAAGTATAGTAAGGTTTACTCCCTAGAAGATAGGGAAAACTATCTAATTAGATACTTCCCCAGTTATGTATATTTTGATGCCGTGTTTGGCTTGAAGCTTGAGGGTGTTCCAAGAAGTCAAATAAAAAGGGTTTACAAACCTGTAGATAAGCTTCAAAAATTGTTGGTTGCAGAGTCCTTGGATGATTTGGAGAGGGATACGCTACTCTTTGTGGAAATTCTCCGAGAAGAATCTAAAATTTCAATAAAAAAAATAGGAGTATCGGGCTCTATTCTAGTTGATTTGGCAAATCCCGAATCAGACGTAGACATAATAGTTTATGGCGAAAAAAATTCCCGCAGGGCATACGAGGCGCTGAGAAATCTCTTCAACAACGGCAACACTGCAATAAAACCTTATGGCGAAGAAGGTTTAAGAAAATTGTACAATTTCAGAGCCAAAGACACACTGATGAGTTACGAAGACTACCTGTTTAGCGAAAAAAGAAAGTGCATCTCGGGTGAAATTAATGGAAGAGACTTCTTTATGCGGTTTATTAAAGATCCAAGAGAAATACGCGAGAAATACGGAGACACAAAATACGTGTCCCTAAACATTGCCAGAATAGAGGGAATAGTCACCGATGATAGTGAATCCATATTTACTCCCTGCAAATACGTCATAAAACATACAAAAACTTTGGAAGGTGAAGCCCCCAAAATTAGCGAGATTGTGTCCTACCGAGGACGCTTCTGCGACCAGGTCAGGGAAAACGAAAAATTCATTGCCCAAGGAAAAGTCGAGAAAGTAATCACAAAAAGTGAAACATACTATAGGTTAATCTTGGGAGGAGGAAGAGAGGACTTTTTAATAGTCAAAAGAAACCATCACAAATAACTATTTAAAAAATTTTTAGGAGACTTAAATTTGCGTGGAGAAAAAGATAGGGACTACCTCAAAACCCTCGAGAACCTATTCTTCTGTGTGATTGGCTACACCCACCCTCCGGACAGATTTTTAGCCTATCTAAAATATATGCCGAGTCCCGAAGGAAAATGGGGGAGCGCACAGCGATTCCAAAGAATGTTAAAACAGTATGACGCCAAATCTGTGGCCGAGGGATTCAAACTGTTGAAAGAGAAATATCCTCACTACCTCTATGAAGACCCAGTAAACAACATCACCATTTCTGCAGTGCCGTCAAACTTTATAGCTGAGAGATACCACCCAGAGGAAAAAGTGAAGGAACTCATTACGCGTAAAGACCTTGACTCTCTGGAAAAAAAGGCCATTCTGTTAATAGAAACGATATCCAAAGAGAGTGGGGTGCCCCTAGAGAAATATGGAATAACTGGCTCCATACTCATAAGCATCCACAATCCCAATTTTTCAGACATAGACCTAACCGTCTACGGGAGAGAAAATTCCTTGGCAATCAAAGAGGCGGTCCTAGAGCTAAAGAAAAGCGGACTGCTAAAAAGTTTCCAGGGAAAAGAAGCCCAGGAGTGGATTAAAAAGAAGGAGGGAGTATTCCAACTAGACTCAAAGCAAGCGAGACTCCTCTTGGAAAGAAAGTGGAACATTGGTTTTTACAAAGGAACACGTTTCTCCATCCACCCCATAAAGGAAGAATCAGAAATCAAAGAAAAATACGGGTTTAAAAAATATAAAAGCAAAGGTTTCACACTACTAGAAGCCACGGTGAAAAACGCCAGCGAATCTCTCTATCTACCATGCAAATACGAAATAGACAACGTTAAAGTGATAGAAGGAGAAGGAGCCGAAAACATAAAAGAAGTAGTGTCATACGAAGGAATCTTTTGTCACTTCGCAGAACAAGGGGAACGAATCAGAACCAGAGGAAAACTAGAGGAAGTAATACCCCAAGAAGGAGGAAAAAATTACCACAGGGTACTCATAGGCTCCCCAGAGGCTCAAGCAAAAGACTTCATCCACATAATCTAATTTTGAAAAAATGCGTCGGGAAAAAGAAAACCAATTATTCTTCGATAGTCACTCCATACACTTTGAACTTTAATTTTTTATAGAGCGTTAGGGCAGGAACATTGTTCTTGAAAACCTTCATTCTAACTTCTTCGATTCCCCGATTCTTAAAATTTCTTAGTAATGTTAAGAGTAAACTGGTTCCCACCCCCCTTCTACGATACTTTGGCAAAACACCCAACTGAACCGGTAAACCTATTTTTCCCCGAGACTCAAACATTAAAAACCCCACAATCTTCCCATCAACCTCAGCAACAAGGGTCTGCTCCAAAGGCCACTTCTCAGCAAAGTCCAAAGTCATAGATATGAAGGGATCAGGACAGTGAGTTAGACTCTCATTCACTAAATCCACAAATTCCTGCAACTCGTCCTTCCTTATGTTCCGAATTATTATTGATTTACTTATAAGATTAAAAGGCAAATCATCTAGATTCGTCCTAGTCATATAATAGTAAATTGTTTCCCTTTTTCCAGACCATTCTATTCTCGCACTTTTTTCTAGTTCCGCCACCATTTTTTCCCTCAGCTAGTGCTCCATAAACTGGCGCATAGGAATCTGCGAAGTAACATAAGTAGCTCTACCAACTTCTACGAAGCAAGCTTTCCTCCTCAATATGTAAATAGTCTCTATGTTGCTCTCCAAAACCTCGCAGGTTACCTTTTCCACTTTTTCGGATTCAAAAAAGTCTAACACCCTCTTCAGAAGAGCTGAGCCCACCCCCCTATACCGGTAATTTTTTAAAACTCCTAGTTCTGCAATGTAGCCCTGCCTACAATTTTCTATATTTGCAACTGCCGTAATAGCCATACCTACCGGGTAACCTCCTATCTCTGCAACAAAAGAGGTGTGCTTCGGGATTTTTTTAACAAATTCTGCATCCATAGGTGAGAAGTCTTCACACTGAGACATTGTCCTGTTATGGAGCATAGCTAGAAGTTCTGCGTCTTTCCCCGCATTGTACTCCCTTACATGCACATCCTCGGGAACCTTTATGGCGGGCCTATTCTTCATATCCAGCTCGAAAAGCACATAAGTTAACTGTACTGGTCCCAAGCCTAAGAAGTAATTCACTTTAACGTCCACCTGATTCCTACTAAATAAATGTAAAAAGGGCATATTATTTAAAAATTATGTCAAAAATATATAATAGTTAAAAATAATCCATAAAATATATATTTTTAGTTTTTATTCTCTACACCAAACAAAATTTAACCTTTTTTAATCCTAAAAGGCGGAGCCCTTCTTTAAATCGTGTATTAGCTGGTTTCCCTCATTTTTTAGTTGGTTCCAGGTTTCTTCGATTTCGGAGTTATACTTACCTTCTGTCACACATTTGGTATAACGTTGGAGGAATCTAGTGAAGGTTTGAATTATGGGTAGACTTAAAAGTTTTAATTGCTGGGAATTGACGTTAACATAGGATATAATGGCGGAGTCTACCTCTGAAGATGCACCTAAAATATCTCTAAGAATGACTTTTCCTTCAACTTGCTCGGCATAAATAATGTCCGTTGCCACGATAGACGACTTTTTGCCGTCAGACACGGTTACTTTAAACTCGCACATCCAATTCACCTCCATTTTACCTTCTCAGGTTAAAGCGGGTTGAAAACTGTTATCAATATGCTAGATTCACAGTGAGCTGTGGCTTTAATACTCTTTTGTTATCAATGCCTTGTTGCACAATTTTTTATTTTCTTCAATTCACGTATTATTTTGGTGATTTTTTGCAATTTTACATTGTAGATTTGAGAAATTTTAGAATACTCAATAAATTATTAGAAAAAGTAAAATTATGCAACAGGGCAGCTATCAAAAAACATTTATAAACTGTATATTCCAAGTTGCTTACTTTCTCTCGGTAGCTACTACTTTTTTGTGCTAAAAGAATTTTTTACCTTTTTTGATCTATAGGTGCCAATAATGGGATGCTTTGTTTGAAGATTCTTTGGGACGTGTTTTTGGTTACCGAATATTTTTTATAAGGGGAATGAATAACCATACAGAAGAGGTTGGAAAAATAGAGGAGATACAATGGTGTCAAGGGCTGTTAAACTTCCGAAATGTACATTTCACCCAGAGGTAATTGCTGTTGGGAAATGTGTTAATTGTGGACGTTACTTTTGTAATTTTTGCCTAGAGGTTGTGGAGAAGCTGGTGGGCGAGAGATGTGTAGAATGTCTTAGCGCCAACGAGTTAAAGCAGAGAACCAGCATAAAGAAATTTTCCCTTCTTTATGTTACGGGTTTTTTGGCAAGTTTAACTTTAGCTGTCTTGGGTTTCCAGTCAATACAGCCACCATACTTCACGTCAGCATTAATGGGGGCATACTGGTGGATTACCGTTATGGATTGGGTGGATAAAAAAACTCCTGAACCCATTGTCTGGCTGGCTGTTGTTGCTACTGTTGGTTTCGTATTCTTTGCTTTCTTTGATGTAAGGGGTACTCTAAGGCTACGTAGAACTCTTCCAGAACATGGTTTCTGTCCCAAGTGTGGTAAAGTACTTTTTGGCAATAGAGTTTGTCAAAACTGTGGAAAAGAACTCCTAATTCCTCCTCCAGAATATCCTGATATAAAATGGCTCAGGAACTATTTAAAAATGAAAGAGAAGACTATGGTTAACTATGAGGAGGAACTGGCTAGGAAAAGGAAAGAGATTAGGACAAAGTACAGAAGAAGAAAAAGAATAGTTAGACCCCCAGAGTAATTGAGTTTCCAAATTCTTGGCAACTTTAATCTTTTCCTGTGTGTTTATAACAATTTTTTAGTAAGTGGGCGTTTCTTGGATACTTGTGCTGGCATCCATTAAAATGTCGGGTTTTGACTCCCAAAACGCTAGACTTGCGACGGCACCCACGATACCCCTTTTCCCAGTTACCTCAAAGACCTCTATGCCACATTTCTGTGCAACTTCCAAGGCTTCGCCGATTTCCACTTCTTTTGCCCTAACCTTGTTGGCAAAGTCTATCAACTTTTTTGGGATTTCTAGTCCGCGAAGCACTGCGATTGCAGTATCCTCTGAGAGGGTTCTTTTTTTAAGGAAGTCCACACTGCTACTAATTATTTCCTGATATTTTTTGGGGTCAGCGGCGATTTCTATGAAGCTTACAGCGTTTCCCGCAGTTTTGTATTTAATGTTGGGATTCAGCATCACCACTTTGTGGCTAATTTTTTCTACACTTTCAGAGAGGTGATCTAAAAGTGAAAGAGATAAAGCCCATGTGGCGCCCTCCTCCTCAGTATCGGTATCATCTACTCCCAAGGTTAAGTGTTCCAAGGGCTTGGTGAATATTCTGCCTTCAGTGTAGTTTTCCCTATCCTCAAATTCGACTCGCAACACACCCTTTGCGTTTCTCATTGTTTCGGTCAATGAGTGAGCTGGCCCACCAAAAGCCTTTAACGTTTGCACAATTTGGTCACCGCGTAAATCTACTCTCTCAACCACCACCGAGGTTCCCAGCTGTTTATCAAATTTCTCGGTTAGCTTCTCACCCAGCTTAAATTTTTCTCTCAGCATGAGCCCCTCATATCTAGTACTGGTTATGGCTCCCCCCGCCCTTTTGTGAGTAAACGCACAGAACATAACTGCCCCCTCGCTACTGCATTGGTGATAAATTTCACCGATTCCATGAATTTTATCCACCGTGGTGAAAATCCTTTTGCAGGCCGAGAAAGGCAAACCCAGTTTTGCTCTATAAGCGTATCTGGCAGGTTTACGGCCACTAGGACTTTCCACTAGGTTAATCTGCTGCTCATCTAAAAGTCTTCTAATCCAATCCTGAACTGTACTTCTCGGAAGCCCTGTTTCAGAAATAACATCCTGCACAGTGAAGCTGCCAAACTCCTCAGTTAACCTACGCACCAAACCAACACATAACTCACGTTTTTCAAGAATCTTAGACATAATCTTAATCATCCATAATTACTATAACAGAAACTTTAGATTCAATTAGTAATTATGAATGCGTTTCCTCCTAAAAAATGTTAAATGGGAACTTAGAAATAATATTGCTAAGTGTGAATATTAATCGAATGGGCTTGAAGCCGGTTTGAGGACTATTTTTTTATTTTTTCGTGCATAATTTGTTCCCAATTGATTGCTCGTTCTTTTTGGCATCTGGATTTTAGGGGGCAATTGGGGCATACTGTTAGGTAGACTTCCTTTGTGTTCTTTTTGGATAATTTACATGCATATCCTTGGTTCACCAAATCTTCTGCGTTTTCTATTATTGTTTGGGCGGTGGTCTCGAGGTCTTGTGAAATCTCATTAATTGTTCTGGGTTTATTTATCCAAAATAAGTACTCTAGAATTGCTGCTTTTACTTCACCGACCATTTCCGCAAGGACATCCGACATTGTAGCCTCTTCTTCTCGTTCCAGGGTGGTATCTGGAGGCGTTCTTGAAGTAATGGGTTCTGCCACTTGCTCAATTGTTTCACTATGGACAGGTGTAGCTTTTGGAACCGAAACGGTTGACTCCTCAGCAGAAACCAATTCGGCTTGCAGAGTTGATTGTTTATGTGATAGAGCTTCCAATTTTTTCATTAAATTTGAAATGTCGGAACTGGTAGACTCTTTCAGGGTTTCAGGTTCCGCCTCTTCTAAGGCCTCTTCAGGTTTTGCTTCTTCTAAGGCTTCTGCTAGTGGTTGTTGGAGGGTAAATTCGGGAATCCGGCTATTTACTGCTTGCAGTTTTGCTAGCTCGCTTTTGAGGTTGGAGGATTTTTCCTCAAATGTCTTTTCAATATTTTTCTGCTCTTCGATGAGTTTTTCCAGCTCTTTCTGGTTTACTATTATGGTTTCAATTTTTCTGATGATTGTATCTGTCTCTTTCCCTTTTTCTAATTCTGCCAGCAGTTGTTTTTCTTCACTGTAAAAAGTTTTCAATTGTTGTTCTAGGCTACTAATCTTTCTATGTGTTTCTTCCCTATCCTTATCTATTTCTGAGATCCTTACCTCAAAACTTTGTATCGCTCCCCTAACTATGCTTTGGTAACTTTCTTTTAGATTAGACGGAAGATTTTTCACTCTATCTTTGCGCAATAAAAGCTTAGCCTCTTCCTTTAGTGGAGTTTCAAATGGCGTATGATCCGTCTCTGAACCGAGTATTATGCCCAGCAAATATTTACTCTTATTCTCGGCGGTGGCATAATATACTATTTTATATTTGCCTCTAGAAAAATTACCTATAGCTCCACCTATAATTTTTTCCTTGGAAAAAATATCCAGAATATCCTTTTCAGGAATGTCGCTGTCATGAATTATTGAAGCAACAACTGAAACATTTTTTCCTACAAAGTAGAGGGCAAAGATTCCTGAGATCATACTCGATCTTCCTCAAAAACACTTACATAAATAAGTTAATTTGATAACTAAATAACTTATCGGAAAAGTGAGTGTAAACAAATTTCCACATTGCCAAACTCCAAATTTTATGTGGCACATTTCTAATCAAAAAATTCTGTAAACCTTAATTTTTCGAGCAAAAAAGATTTTTATTGTATTAAAAGCGGAAACCTTCCAGTAGGGCCACAAAGATTGAAGAGGCTGTAAGGTCGGCGGTTGTACCGGGGTTGAGCTTACCCTTAGACCTGTGTAATTTTTCATCGAGTTTCCAACACATAGTCCTCCCCTTTTCACTAGTTAAACCGCCCTGTTTAAGAATCTCCGCGGCTGCCTTGCTAATCTCTAACGCCTTCTCCCTGCTCGTTTTCCTCTGAATAAGAGTGTCGGGATTTTTTGACAATATTTCTAGAAAAGTGTGTACAGTAGCTGTGTTTACATCCCTAAACTCATTATAAATTCTTAAGAACGTCGGATAACCGACCTCGAAAGTAATTTCCATACCCGTTATCCACTCTTTACTAATATTGTCCCAACCCGCACTTACCCTAAAAACATCCTGCAGAGCCACATTCTCCCTCCTAATCAGAGATTTTGACACTTCATTTGTAACATCATACTTTTCCACCCTGCCTAAACCCCCAGGATTAGCGATACTAATCGCTTCATAAACTGCTAATGTGTCATCAGCGGTGGTGCTTTCCATAACCTTTCTAACATTTTCCCTGAGCTTGCTTAAAACAATTTTACCACAAGGATGTGCCATCCCTGCAGCCACCGCCAGAGGAATAAAAAGGAGGATAGTTCCAAGGTTGACGTTTCCTCCACTCTGCCAATTTGACGTATCAATAACCGCTCTCAGAATATGTTTCCCCACACCGGCTTCTTTAACATTTATCCCCCCAGAAGATACTCGGTGTCCACTTAGAGCGGCATCCCTAATACTCGGACCGATGGCCACCGCGCCAGCCAGAAAGTGTTCATAGCGAGTTTTGGGGGTATCGCGAGTGCGATGTACGTTACCTGGCTTGGGATAACCACTAACCTCTAACAGCACAGCCAGTATGGCACACTGCTGAACCAAAGAAAAAAATTCGCCAGTGTTTTGCAAATGGTTTCTACTCCCTTAAGAGGGGTGATGGTGCGGGAAAAATTTTAAATTTTTGGTTCATTTATTTGGCTCCTTAAACTTGTATTTTTGTAGCCTCGAAAGTTTTTTAACCTTGTAAGGATAATTAGCAAAATGCGGAAAGGTATTTTAGCAAGGTGGTGTAGTGGTCAAGCATCGGGGCCTCTGGAGCTCTGATGAGCAGGAGATAGTCCCGGACAGCGGTTCGAATCCGCTCCTTGCTACCATTAACAACTTTTTAAAATGGGTGTTTGCATAAATTTTTTGAGTAAATAGGGGAAGGTGAATCTCCTATCGTTTCCGTTGAAAAAATTTAGGGGAGTATCCTCAATTTAACTCGCTGCAAAATGTTGGCATTAAGGCTCATGCTTTAATCGGTGGGAATGGTGTAAAGAGGGGGCGTCTCTTAAAAACTAGAATTTTTGGTGCTACAGAAAAAAGTTATTAGTATGAAGATAGTAAATAAACAAACAAAATGCTCATCAGTGGAGAGTAATTGAAATTTATTCGATGAAGATTGAGGAGAGAGGTTTCTTTAATGATTCATAACGTCTATATTTTGCGCCGTGACGGGCTTTGTGTTCTTCATAGGAAGTATGGAAGTTTGGAAGTAGACGAAAATTTGGTTTCTGGATTCTTAAGTGCACTTAGTGATTTTGGAAAAAACATTAGTGGAAAGGATTTAGAAAGTGTCATTTTTGATGATAAAAAATTTGTTTCCCTCCCTTCTGAACACTTGATAGTTGTATCCTACTGTGACACTAATGATGATGTGGTAAATGTTCTCAAAGATATTCGAGATGCTTTTACCCAGTCTTATGGCTCCTTGCAATGGTGGAATGGAGAACGGGGGGCCTTTCAAGAGTTTTTGTCTAAACTCGATGAAATAGTTGGCAGGAAGGGAAAAGAGGAAATCGACTACCGAAATGAGACAGAGCAAATTTTTAACGAATTGAAGGAGGGCAAAATATCGGCTAAAGACGCCGTAGAGAGAACACTAGAATATTACTTTAAAAAATCGTACAAGAGCGGGAAATGATGATGAACTTGATTTAGAAAATGAGAGAATACGGGATACACACTTGAACTAAAAATAATTAATGGATAATTCCCTAACTCGAATAAGTACATCTATTTTTGATTCCCAGATTTTTTTAATCTCAGACACACAATAAAAAACTATAGATAATTTTCAGCTTTATCCGTGGTGCTCCACACCTCTGTTAGAGTTACAAGTTCCTTGTTTTTCAATTCTTCTAATATTTTGTGTAGTTCCTCTCTTGATAATGGTGGTTTTCCAACGGCCTTTCGGGGAGCGTTGAACTCCACATATAGGTTCTCAAATATTTTTCTCCCCTTCCCAATTATGCTTAATAAGGTTAGTTCTTCTTCTGTAAGTTTTAAGGGTTCTTTGGGTGTGGGAGTTAAACTCTTTTTTACTTCCAAGTATTCCTCTTTGCTGTGTTCTCGACCTTTCTCCTCTTTATGCAAATTTATTATACCTCCCTTCTTTGAAGCATCCTTTATGATGATTGCTATTCCTATATGGTTTTCAAAAGTTATATTTTTAATGTCCTTTTTCTCTCCCGAATGCTGTTGACATCAAATAAATATCTATAAAATATTTAATATATTAGTATAATACTTATTTTTATAATTTTTAACATTAATTTTTAGTAATAAATGGAAATAATCGTCGTTAAACAACGAATTTACTTAAGGCTTTAAACATCTTGTCGTGAAGAGCCTACAGTTAATTCGATAGGCATAAATATCCTCAAGTGTGGAAAACCCATAGTGATGTGGGGCATCAAAGGTGAATATCCGAAACTTACGCAGAAAAATCTTTCACATGTTAGCCCTCATTTTTGCTGTCATATATTTGGGAGCTGGCTGGCTACCAGCGGCTATACTCTCTATCTCAACTCTCGTATTGTTCGCGATTGTTGAGGTTTGGAGGCTGAGGGACCCAAATTTCCCGCTAAATATTATGGTTTCTAGAATAATTAAGCCGGACGAAAAAAATAGAGTTGCGGCATACTTCTACTTCGTCCTTGCTTCGACTATCCTCATATTCCTTTTTCCAGCATATATAATGATAATTTCAGTTTTGGTGGCAGCGATTGCTGATGCCGCAGCAGCAACTGTTGGGTATGAGTTGGGAAGGCACCACTATGAAGCTAGAGGAAACTTGAAATCCTTTGAGGGCCTAATAGCAGGGGGTGTGGCTGCTTTCCTGATCACTTTGGGGGCAATGTTTTATTTCAAAGGATTTTTCCCACTAACTTCCCTAATTGTTGCATCGGTCTTCGTAGCTTTAGACTACTTCACGCCACCAATAAATGATAATTTACTCAATCCCATAAGCGTGGCGGTAACGCTAACCCTTTGCAGTCTGTTTTTTACAATTTAATCAGTCAATTTTAAGTTGCTAAAACCTTTTTGTGCAATTATTGATTGGTGAGGCCTAAAATGTTATCTCGCCGCTGACACCATCGATCCTTGCGGCTTTACTTTCCGTTTCTCTTTTATATGTAATATAGTAGGCAGGCATGAGGTAAGTGGTCAGGTCTATTTTGATACTGGTACTCAACATTCTGTTAGAATCATTGGGTTTTGCTGCTAGTGAATCCTTCAACATTTTAATTATTTTTTCTGGGGTTATTGAAGGGTCTACTATTTCTTTTTTGTGCTGGTTTAGCCAGCTTGCGGTGGCAGCCTGTTTTCCAGTGCTTGGAATGGATTCCAAAGGTTGGGCTCCTCCCATGGGATTAAATAGCCACTTGGCGGCTCTTGTGAGATTAATTCTCTCCACACCTGGCATCTTGATTTTTTTGCCCACATCTGCCTTTACTGGTTTAATGATTGCGTCGCCTATCTTGGCGCTGTGTACCGTCTCATCAAAGTAGAACTCGAAATCTCTCTTTCTGAGGTAGTCTAGGTCGGCTTTTCCTTCTGCTAGAATAAATGGTTCGTAAAAAAGGCTCACCGCAGCCACACTTACAGGGCCTTTCCCTTTATCGAAAACCTTGGTTTTTTTAGACTCCGCTATCCTTTCAGCATCATTCTTGCTAATTTTTGCTGGAAAGTAGTACTTGTTTTTGGTGCTGATTTTTTCTTCTATTTGGGGTTTGGTTTTTGCGTTTAAATCATATTCGCTCAACTTGTGTGACATTTCGGGAGTTCTCCTCTAAATGCAATAATTTAAATTATTGTATTAAACTTATATGTGTAGTTTGCTAAATTAACTTTGGGGTGTTTTTGTTTGAGGTTAATAGTGGCAGTTACAGGTGCAAGCGGAGTTTCCTACGCCTATAATTTCCTGAAAGAATTAAGAAAGCGAAAAGTGGAAGTTTTTCTCGTTATTTCCGAAGCGGGGAAGCGGATAATTGAACTGGAGCTGGGTATACCCCCCGAAGATTTTTCTAAACTTGCAACAAGAACTTTCGATAACTCGGATTTAACAGCAAGTATAGCTAGTGGCTCTTTTCCCATAGACGGTATGGTTATAGTGCCCTGCTCCATGACAACTTTGGCAGCAATCGCACATGGTTACTCAGATAATCTGATTCGCAGAGCTGCAAATTGCACCTTAAAAGAAAATAGGCTTCTCATATTGGTACCTAGGGAAACGCCACTGAGCCTAGCTAACCTAGAGAATCTCTTAAGGGCTAAAATGGCGGGAGCTGTAATTCTCCCCGCAATGCCCGGCTTTTATCATAAACCTAAAAGTTTAGAAGAGATAGTAAACTTTATAGTAGGAAAAATTTTAGATGTACTAAAACTAGAACATAACCTCTATCATAGATGGGGAACTAACGAGATTGATAACCAAGACTAAAGTTGGGATCCTCCTCGCCGACAGTCTGTAGTTTGCATTAGGAAACCGCTTTTCGGCTTCAAGCCAGCTCCACGCTTTTTGGGCAATCTTTTTAGAAGGCATAGAGGCGTAGCACTTCTATATTTAACTCCGACAGGCATCTATATAGCTCAACTAGATTATCCGTTTTTAACGTATAATACGTGTATTTATTTTCTGAATCTTCGGGATTTTCCACCTCAATATAGAGGGTGTTTAGAGCTATAAATCCACAATTGATTTTGGATAGAGGAATTTCAAGGTGCTCATTCTCTTTTATAATAATTATCTTATCTTTGTGGATCTCATAATTTATTCCACAGTTGAGAGCTGGCAAAGCATTCACCTCAAACCTAACATCACGTTTAATTTATATAAATTTCAGTATCAGAGATTTAAAAATAGCCCACCTTTAAATTTTGGTTAGAGATGATTAAAGAATAAAGTTTTATTGGAACTTTTAAGTAGGTGGATGCCCATATTTTTAGTAGTATTTCTGTAATTTACTCATCGGTTGGGGTATCCAAATGTCTTCAGAAGAGAACCTGAAAAATGTAAAAAGCAAATTGAAGAATGTTGCGGATACAATTCGAGATTTTATTCTTCAATTGGGCAAGCTTAGGCAAGACCTGCTTGACTTATCCTCAAGTCTGGAAAAAATAACAGTTACTTCTGGTTCAGAGAAAGAAAAAATGATGGTAAGCAAATTGCCGCCTGCCCCGATTCCTAAGCCACCCCTAATTTCCGAACCGGAACCAGAATTGAAAACAGCCACTTCCCCAGAAACAATTGAGACTCCAGCAACAGAAGCCCAAGTATCAGATCAGGAAGTATCCGAAGAAATGATTACTGAATCTGTCTTATCGGAAGCAAAGGCTACTCCTACCATTGTTGAAGAAACTGTAGAGACCCCTAAAACGGAAACCACTGAACCAGAAGTTACATTAGATCAGTTGGATTTAAAGACGGAAGCGTTAAAGCCAGTTTCCGAAATAACCACTTCGGCTCTGCCGCTTAACAAGGTAGTTAGCTTGTTAAACGAATTAGAGCAATTCTGTGAGGGAAGTCTGCCCGCGGAGGAAGTTGCGGCAAAGATTGAGTCTACAAGAAAATCTTTGCAGTCCCTAGTTTTATATCACCCAATTTATTACGAAATGGATCGGATTGCCGCGAAACTTAGAGCCGATTCTCCTAAGCAGCCTCTAAGTCCCACCGATAAGGAGATGCTTTTATCAAAGATTCCCCAGTGGAAGCGAAGAATGATGTAACTTTTAGTAATACAGGTTAAAGTTTAGATTCTCCAACTATTCTCACATGTTCGAACATAATCCAGGGTGCTTCCAAATAAGCTAGTTGCCTGAGGTTGTTTCCTACGCTCCCTATTCTTTTGAGCATTTCATAGATATTTCCAGCTAGCATTGCTCCTTTGACTGGATACTTTATTTCGCCCTTTTCGATTTTCCAGCAGGGTGTTGCAACTACACTTACTTCTCCGGATTCTGGATTACTGGAGTGAGCGCCCTGCACGTCGCGAATAAATAGTCCATTCCCTATTTCTGACACCATTTCTTGTGGATCCTTATCCCCTCTTTTAATGCGTAGGTTTGTGGGACCTATGTTTGGTGTCGCTGAATATCCCCTTCGTCTAGCGTTTCCCGTTGATTTGGCTCCCGCCCTTCTTGCAAAATAATTGTCAAAAATAAAGTTTTTCAGAACACCGTTTTCGATAATTGGCGTTTTTTGCCTTGGTGTACCTTCCCCATCAAAAGAAGCCGTGTTAAGTCCTCTCTCCATGATTCCATCATCCTCCACAGTTAACATTTCGGAGGCGACCAGAGTATTCAGTTTGTTCTTGTAGGCTGATTTGTCTCTGATAACGTTATCACCGCTTATGGTGGGGACAAAGGTGTAGCCCAATAGGCTAGTCAGAGCGTCCTGAGCCAATATAACGGGGTAGTCTCCGGTTTCCATTTTTTTGGGTTTGAGGGATTCAATTGCTAGGCGTGCTGCCTCTCTTCCAACATTTTCAGGGTTAATGTTTAAAGAACGCTTATAGTCAGTTTCGCTGCACTCTGGTGAAACTTGGTTTCCCTCTTGAGCCACAGTTCCCATCATACAGCCTATTACTGTGCTCTTCTCCAAGCCTTCTACTCCATGGCTGTTCAGGATGGCGTATATTCCATGTGCTGAAACTGCGCCTCCCCAGTAGGGCGTTACTCTCTTATCATAATCGGCGGTTGCTTGGAGCATTCTATCCGCAATTTCAACTACGTCCTCTACTGAAAGTTCGGTAATCCTTTTGTCATATATTCCTCTAACTACTGGAAAAGAACTGGGGTGGGGCAGTTCGCACCAATTATTGTCCGGCTTACTGCTTTTGGCGAGTTGTACTGCCTTTTCGGCGGTTTGTTCTAGTTTCCTTTTATCTAGGCTGTTGCAATAGCCGAACCCAACAGCTTTTTTGAGCACGACTCGAATTCCAACTCCGCTGTCTATGCTGCTACTACTGCTAATTATTTGTCCTTGTCTAATCTCTATTTCAAATGATTTACCTTGAGTTATGAACAACTCCACTTCGTCTGCTCCCATACTTTCTGCGAGGTTAATTATGTTTTCCACCTTGCCTAAAATTTCACTCATTCAACCAGCCCCGCCTACAATAAGCTTTTTAACCCTAATTGGAGCTCCTCCATCGCTTACGAAGGCTGTTTGCCCCTTTCCACAACGACCGCTATGCAGTTCAAAATTTTTCCCTACGGCGTCTACTTGCCTCAGAGTTTCTAAAGTGTTACCGCTTATGGAGGCGTTTCTCACAGGTTCACCTAGTTCACCATTTACGATTTCGTAAGCCTCTTGAATTCCAACTTGAAATGTTCCATCTAGATTAGCTTGACCGCCCATAAAACTCACCAAGTAGTATCCAAAATTGATGCCTTCCAGAAGCTCTTCGAAGGTATAGTCTCTAGGCTCTATGTAGGTGTTCCTCATTCGTATTATTGGAGGTGAACGAAAATCTTCAGCTCGCGCATTTCCAGTTGGCCTTACATTGAATTGCCCAACCATTTCGGTTGGCACCATCAAGTTTTTGACCTTCTGCATTTTAGATGAGTGTTCTCTATCATACATTAACCCAACAACATACCCGTCCTCTAGTAGAATAGTTTTCTGGGATTTTACCCCTTCATCATCATACTTGAAACTTCCAAATCCCCCCTCCACTGTGCCGTCATCGTATATAGTTACTAGAGGCGATGCAATTTGTGTTCCCAAATTTTTAGCTAACACGTTTCCGGAGAGGGTAAGGTCAGCCTCCGCAAGGTGCCCGAAAGCTTCATGCACAAAAGTTCCAGTTACATCTGAGCCTAGAACAACGGTGAATGAGCCACCTTTGGGCGGTTTTGCTTTAATCTGTTCTAGGAGGCGCTGGGCGAGGCGTGTGCTTACGTTCTCAGGTGGTTCCTTTACCAAAAATCCAAAACCTTTAGTAGATCCTAGTTCCTCTCTGCTTGATGCGAATACGTCGCCCTTACGCGCAACGCCAACTATTCTGCTCCAAACATAGAGGATGTCCTGCTCGATTGCTGTTCCCTCACTGTTCACATACCACTTCTTACCAGTAATATCCGCATAATCTATGGTGCAACTGCGAATGTGCTTGTTATGGTTTAGAAGGCAGTCGTTGATTGTGAAAAATAGTTTTAACTTCTCCTCGATATGGATATCCTTCGGATTAATGTCTGGTTTAATTGCTACACAATCCTCCACTACCTCGCTCTCGGAGAGGGTTACTGGTTCTTTAATATGTTTGCTTGCGCCAATTGCCATTTTAACAGCTTTTTCTGTGGCTTCTCTTAATGCTTCCTCAGTGTTGACTGTGGCGAAACCCCAGCTTCCACGAGCTAAAACTCGAATAGCGAAACCAGACTCGATTCCCTGTTTGACAGACTCTACTCTTCCATCTTCCAAATGAAACACTATATTATCAGAGCTTTGGTATCTAACTTCCACGAAGGCCGCTCCTAATCTTTGACCGTAATCCACAATGTTCGTCAGTAAATCCCTCAAGGCGAAGCCTCCGAATCCAAATAGATTGACCAAAATACATTAGAAATAATCAGGGTAGGCACATTGGTTTCTTATTTTACTTTAAATTTGTTCTCATTCCTACTTTTCCTGATAATTTTCCTTTATGCATTGGGGGAAGGTGTTTTTTGATTGTTTTTGGGTTGTGCTTTAAATAGTGAAAAGCTTAATTTAACTCGAATTAAAGGTAAGAGGGTAATATCTATAAGAGTATCGCTTAATTGTTAAGTGGAGCATAAGTCTTGGTGGTTCGAAGTAATGGTGGAAATAAGGATAGCGGGAATCCAAGTTTTGAAGGAAGGAACAAAAGAGAAAAACCTACAGAAGGTTAGCAGATTAGCTCAGGAGGCAGCCCGTAAAGAAGTAGACCTCATATGTCTTCCGGAGAAATGGAACATTAAAAATGGAGACCCGTTTAAAGACTCTGAAGATGAGAATGGTCCCAGCATAAGATGTTTGGAAAGGATTGCGAGTGAAAACGGTGTCTATGTGGTGGGTGGCTCAATTTGGGAGAAGCGGGGCAACAAGTATTATAATACCTCCCGATTATTCGACAGGAAAGGAAACTGTATTGGTTTGCATTCAAAAATCCATCTGTACAAATTTGAGAAAAATTTTTTTACCCCCGGAGACAGGTTGGAGCCTTGCAAAACAGAATTTGGTAGCGTAGGAATGACGGTGTGTTTCGACTTGGCGTTTCCAGAAGTTCCCAGAATATTAACGTTGAAGGGGGCGGACATAATAGTTAATCCCGCATTTGTACCATCCTCAGGTATAGAGAATTGGCACATTTATTTAAAGGCTAGGGCCCTCGAAAATAGAGTTCCCATAGTTGCTGTAAACGCGGTTAGTAATGAGCGGGGTGATTTGTGGACTGGAAGAAGTCTAATAATAGGTTTCAAGGAAGGATACGAAAGCCCCTCAAAGCTAGAAATAACTGAAGCCTCCAGTAATGAAGAAATTATTATAGCCAGCCTGAACTTGGATTACATCCGCAAACTGAGGGAGATCCGGCTATCGGAGCGCAGCGAGATGGACAAAAATTTTTTTGGCAAACTCCAATTGAAGCAAAAAGTAAGCTTTTTTTGAACAGATGAAAATGGCCAAATTGTAGTATTACTCTCCAATTTTTACTGATAGTCGGCACCGCGGCCGCTTTTTAACTGTCAACTTGCGGCAGGTAGCAATGGCCTTGGGATTAATCATCTTTGCCGCTGCATCTTCTCCCTCTGAAATAACCTCACATATCTCAGTGGAGCCCTTAATTTTAATAATTGGGCAATTTTTTATATCCGCTTCACAATTCTTCTCGTTAAGCTCCACAATGTGATATTTCTCTCCCAGGAGAGCCCGCCTAGATAATATAACTGAGGCAATCGAAATGGCATCATCGTTTACTACTTTAAAGAAATGCCTATACCACATGAGGAGATTACTTATTCTATTTTTGAAAAAGGCCTTACAGAATTTAAGTCCTTCCTTTCCAAACTCGTCTATAGCTGAAGTTATAAAAGCAAAACTCAAATCCTGCAACTCCATCCTTAACAACATTACCTTTT
>JAHAWU010000135.1 GCA_018383815.1 Candidatus Jordarchaeia archaeon
CTAATGAATTTTTTATAATTTTACATTGTTAATTTGAAAAATTTTCAACAACCTAATAAACCTACTTAAAAAAGTAAAATTATGCAACACAGCACTTTTAGTAGGGTAGTTCTTGAGTAGATTGGTTTCTTGGTTCGGCATTGCCAAAAGTGGAAAATTTTTCCTCTCCCTAGAATGAAAAAGTAGGATAAGAGGATAAAGGGGCAGAAACAAAATAAAGTTAATACTTTTGGGCGGGTAATTTTTATAGTGTTACGTTGACCTTTTTAAAGGATAGACGAAATAATTTAATTGTATTAAACAATTCTTGGTTTGTAGGGGCGGTCTTCTTGTGATTAGATTAAGTTATGATAGAGGAACTATTCTAATTCGTGGAGGTAGGGTTCCAAATGCGTATTGGGACTCTCGTTTAAATGCTTATAGAGCTTTAGCAGTTTACTATTCGGATATTGTGGATTATTTGAAGCGTTCGAGGATTGATTTTTCGGACAACGTTTTAGATTTGGTTCCCTGCCCTGTTTTTAGCTCTACTGTTCAGCTCCGAGACTACCAGGAGGATGCCTTAAACGCTTGGCTTAAGGCTGGTAAAAGGGGAGTTATAGTCTTGCCCACAGGTGCAGGCAAAACCATTGTTGCTCTGAGGGCAATATCTATACTTGGTGAACCCACATTAGTTATTGTTCCAACCTTGGATTTAATGGATCAGTGGCGTTCTCAATTAGCTGGGGAGTTTAAAATAAAGATTGGAAGTTATGGGGGTGGAGTTCATGAATTGGAACCCATCACTGTTGCCACTTATGACACTGCATATTTGCGGGCTGAAGAGTTGGGAAACCGGTTTACCTTCGTAATATTTGATGAGGTACACCACCTACCAGCACCGGGCTATGCAAACATTGGTGAAATGTTGGTAGCGCCCTATCGTATGGGACTTACTGCCACTTACGAAAGAGAAGATGGCTTGCATTCAGAATTAGACAGGCTTGTGGGCGGGAAAATTTTCGAATTAACCATTGGTGAATTGGCCGGCGAACACTTATCAGATTTTGTCTTGGAGAAAATAGTTGTGGAGTTAACACCAGAAGAAAAGGAAGAGTACGAGAAAGCGTACAAAATTTATTTGGATTACTTAGCTTCGGCCAATATATCTTTAAAATCTCCAAAAGACTTTAGGAAATTGGTGATGAGGAGCGGTAGGGACCCCAGGGCCAGAGAGGCCCTACTTGCCAGGCACCGCGCCAGAGTGATTGCTTTGAATGCTTCTTCCAAATTAAAAGTGTTGGGAGACATATTAAGAAAACATGCTGGGGAAAGAATACTGATTTTTACTGAGTATAATGATTTGGTTCATGCGATATCTCGGAGATTTCTCATTCCATCTATTACTCATAGGACACCCAAAAACGAAAGAGTTGAAAACCTAGATAAATTTAGGAGGGGCAAGTACAATATTATTGTCACTTCCAAGGTTTTGGATGAGGGTGTCGATGTTCCTGAGGCGAGTGTGGGAATAATCCTCAGTGGAACCGGCAGCAAGAGAGAATTTGTACAGAGGTTGGGGAGAATTCTCAGGAAGAAGGAGAATAAGTCTGCTGTGCTTTATGAAATAGTAACAAAAGCCACCCCAGAAGTAGCAATATCTAGGAGGAGGAGAACTGCTTTGGAGGCTTAGTTATGCTACCATCTGAACTTTTAGTTTCTAGGATTTGGGGAAACAAGATAATGCCTGTTTTTTCCCCACTAGATGAGGAGCAAATAGCCATAGCAGCAGAAATTATTAAAACATTTAAGGATTATAAGGGAAAAAAGCAGGGAGAGCTTTCAGAAGTACTTGAGGAATTTGAGGAGGGAATTAACTACAGATTTATTCGGGGATTACGCGTCCTTCTGGAGAGAAGATGCAAATTTGAAAGCACCAGCCCCATAAATCCCATCGAGGCGAGAAGAGTAGTTTTTGAGGAAGCAAACAAACTGGGGGTAATCATCGATGAGAAGCAAAGAGAAACAGTATTGAAAAACGCTGCAACCCTTCTGGGCATCTCTGTTGACGACTTGGAGAAGTCACTGTGGGCAGATAGCGAATCAGAGCTGATACTGCAAGAATTTGAAGATATCGACCCCCTTGAACTTTTGAAATGGTATAATCTTGCCTTAGCTCAAACCATGCTGTTTGGCGCCACAAACATGGAAATTGTGGTTAAATCAGGTTATCAACAACTTTTAAGGGCCATAAAGTACTATGGATTAATGTACAATGCAGAAGTACGCAACGGCGGTCTCACAATTAACATAGAGGGGGCGGCTTCACTCCTTAAACTAACAGAACGTTATGGAACAGCTATAGCAAAGCTCCTACCCTTAATAGTTTCTCTGGAGGGATGGCAAATAAAAGCGGGAATACTGAGAAGAGGCGTAACAAAAAAACCCCGAATATACGATTTCATCCTAGATGAAAGAGACAGAGACAAATTACCAGTCAGAAGCCTAAATGAAACAGAAAAGTTCGATAGCCGGGTAGAGGAAGACTTCTACCATAGATTCAATGCCCTAAAAACAGGCTGGACTATAATAAGAGAGCCGGAGCCGCTGATAAGTGGATCAACGGTGATGGTGCCAGACTTCGCCTTTGAGAAAGAGGGAATGAAGATTCTCATGGAAATAGTAGGATTCTGGACAGAAAAGTATCTCGAGAGAAAAATCAGCAAACTCGAAAAAATAAATCAGGAACTAATTTTAGCCGTCGACGAAAACCTAGCCTGCTCATCCTTTGAAAACATCCCCGGCAAAGTAATATACTACAAGAACAAAGTACCCCTAAAACCAATAGTAGAAATACTACAAAAACTTGAACAGAACAAGATAAACCAAGATATAGCAAAATTAAAAATTGCAACAATCAAACCCGACAAGAAAGTCGTCACACTAAAAGAACTGGCAGAAAAACACAAGGTAACCATAGAAGCAATTAGAAAAAGCATCAAGGTCGACAACTACACACTAGTAGGTAACACACTAATAAGCAACGAAATGCTAAACAAACTAAAACAGGAGCTGGAAAACCTCCCAGAAAAAAAACGTTCCGAAGCAGCAAAAATCTTCCAGAAAGAAGGAATTTCCGAAGTAGACCCTTTACTTGATGTTTTAGGCTATAAGACCATTTGGTCTGCGCTGGATCCTGACAATGTGCCGATAACCAAGAAAGAAAGGTAAATTTTGAGCCCATTTTTATCAGAATGTGAACTTACTTAAATATGGGCAGATTGGACAAACTAATATTTCGATTTTTTAGGGGAGGCCGCTTCGAGGGAAAGTTTTTCCTTTAATATTCGGGATAAAATTAGCGCATAAATCGAAATAAACAGTAATGGAAAATGTAGCACCCCCATCCATACAGTATATGGGCTGAATAAATGTGGCATATTCAAAACACCATAAATTATTCCTACAAAAGCGGTTATTTTGTAGGCAAGCTCATTAATTTGCGGATAGAAAAGTGTTAGCAAACATAAGAACACAGGTGTTGTCATACAGAATGTAAGACCATAGCCACTAGAAGTTAAAAGAAATAGCGGATTAAAATTAGGACTCATAAGAATCAGAGTAAATAGGTTTGAAACAAACTGAATCGAAATAAACAGCATAGGAGAATCCGAAACAATCATCCATGAAATATAGGGATTTGATAATAATAACTGCATAAATTGCACACTATACTGGAGAGAACTTATTAAGCTCCAACTTACATTTATTGGGCTCCAAAATGCTGAAATTGCCAGAGGAATTGGCCAGTACCTCCATAAGGGAAGCTTCCTGAAAATAATTTCAGTCCTGCAAACTGCCGCATCCCAAAACCAGAGAAGTCCTATGAAAGAATACGAAATGAAGGCTCCTACCAGTATCACTAAACCAAATTCCAAAGTTACCCCGATCGTCTGAGCAAAGGCGATGAATATGTAGTTTGCTCCAACGTATACCGCAAATATTCGACTTGCTCCCGCACCCCACCTCCACATAACAACAAGAAGAATTATGGTAGCAACATGAAAAATTGGAGCTAACCACTCATAAGGTATAGTTGAAACACTAAGTAAACTAGAAATCACCCTTCCAGTATCACTAAGAGCATAACCTCTAGAAGCCAAGGGATAACCAAACATGTTAAGAAGTATTAAGATAATATAGATTAGAAGGTAAGACCGCCTCCTTGCAAAGAAGTTCTCTACTCTACAACCCAATAACATACGCATACACTCCTCAACAAGAGTTAACTCCACAGAGGCTTTGGGCAAAATTGGCTTTAGCCTTCCTACCTAAGCATTTTTAACCACTAGGTTATCTTATCCGACGCAAAGAACAACACTATTCCATAACATCACACAGGATAGGCATAACGAAACAGGAATTTTGCCCAAAACACCACTTAGAAGTGACCGAAATAAATCTTCAATGTAGAGGGCTGATTCTATTTCAACTTATATAAGGTTTTTGTTGCCAGCTTATGATGCAGAACAATCTGGTTATGTTTCAAAAATAAATAGATAATTATAAATCTCTTAGATTTTTATTAGGAAACAAAACCTAATGGAGCTACATCACAAGATACACCCACCGATAAATATACATATTATCCCTCCACTACATTTAAGCAAAATTAGCCATCAACTTGAGGATGATAGTATATGGTACGTAGACTTAGCGTTATAGATTTGAACCGTTGTACTGGCTGCCAGTTGTGCTCCATGAACTGCGCCCGCAGGTTTGGTGTCGGGGGTCTTGGTAAGAGCACTATTCATGTGAAGTCTGCCGGTGGTGTTGAGAGAGGCTTCGTTGTGGTTGTTTGTCGCGCCTGTAAGGAGCCCGCCCCCTGTGCAAGGGTGTGCCCAGTTGACGCACTCAAATCTAGGAAGGGATACGGCGTTACTCTAGATAAGGACAAGTGTATTGGTTGCGGAGAATGTGTTGAGGCTTGCCCGATTGGGGCAGTTTTTTGGGACGAGGAAAATAATAAACCAGCAATATGTGTATATTGTGGAATTTGTGCCAAGTATTGTCCTTATGACGTATTGGCATTGGAGGAGATTAAAACTGGAGGGGAGGTGAGTTGAGTGTCTCAATTTTTACCTTCAAATGTTTTGTATGTTGACTTGTCAAAGCATCTTTACCGGGTGAGGAACAGGCAGGAGCTTTTTGAAAAGTATATTGGAGGCACGGGGGTAGCCACACAACTCTTACTTGAGGAGTGTGAGAAGGGTGCTGATGCTCTTGGTCCAGGGAATGTGATTGTGTTTGCTGTGGGGCCCCTTACTAACCTTTATCCTATGGCGTCGAAGACTGTTGCTATGTTTAAATCTCCCCATACTGGGAATCTGGGGGAGAGTCATGCTGGGGGTAGGAGCGCTATAGCTATTAGGTCTGCGGGTTACGGCGCAATAGTGATAAAGGGAGTGAGTGAAAGCCCGGTTTACCTAGCTATTCATGAGGATAGGGTGTTTTTCAGAGATGCCACAGCGTACTGGAGTATGAATAGTGCTCAAACTGTGGGTAGAGTTATAAGGGAGAATGAGCCGGGTTCGGGGAATAGGACGATTATGCGTATTGGGAAAGCCGGAGAAAAATTGGTTACTTACGCGAATCTGGTTACTGAGACTTATCGGCACTTTGGCAGATTGGGGCTGGGAGCGGTTTTCGGGAGCAAGAGGTTAAAGGCGGTTCTGGTATCTGGGAGAAAAACCACCCCTGTAGCGGATAGGAAACTCTTCAAGGAAGTTTATGAAACGTTATATAATCAGCAAACAAAATCGTCTGCCCTTCAAAAATATCATGATTTGGGAACAGCTTCTAATATACTGGTGTTAAACGAGTTGAAGGGGTTACCTACAAGAAACTTGGAGCAGGCATGTTTTGAGGGGGCAGAAGAAATATCTGGAGAGAATTTGGCAGAAAAATATTTGGGCCGCAGAGTAGCGTGTGCGCACTGTCCAGTAGCCTGTATACATCTGGCAACATTGAGGGAGCCTTATGAGGATGAACCCTACTTTTACAAGACCACTATGGTTCCCTATGATTATGAGCTACTTTACGCTCTAGGTTGCATGCTAGGCGTCTCTAGTGTAAACGGCGTTCTGAAACTTATCGACGAGGTGGAAAACTGGGGGCTAGATGCAATTAGCACAGGAGTGGTTCTCGCTTGGGCTACGGAAGCAGTCCAAAAAGAGTTGGTAACAAAGGAAGAAACCCTAGGACTGGAACCCAAATGGGGAGACTATAAAACCTACCTTAAAATGATTGAGTTAATAGTGGAACAGCCAAACCAATTTTACAAACATCTTGCAAAAGGCGTAGAAAAAGCTGCGGAAAAGTATGGGGGAGCAGAATTTGCACTTGCAATGGGCGGGAATGAGCCTGCGGGTTACCACACTGGCCCCGCAGGGTACGCCGGGTTCTACACTGGAGCTAGACACAGCCACCTAGATTCCGCAGGATATGGTATAGATCAGAAGGCTGTTGGGAAGACCCAAGAACTAACCGCCCAAAAAATCGCTGACGGTCTCATTAAGGAGGAGGCTTGGCGCCAAATACTATCCAGCCTTGTGGTGTGTTTTTTTGCTAGAGGTGTATATACCCCCGAAATAGTCACGAAAGCCTTAAAAACAGTCGACCTAAACTTCACTGAAAATCAGCTAATGGAGACAGGCTTAGAAATACTCAAAGAAAAATACAGATTCAAATTTAGGGAAGGATTCGAATTCAAAAACTTGAGAATTCCCCAGAGAATCCTTGAAACCGAGTCGCCCCACAAAAACATACAAAAAGAAATCATAGAACAAGCCATAGACCTCTACGCCCAAAAAATCAAAACCTAAAAAACGACGCTCACAACAACCCTTTTTTAATAGAAGAAAAATTATTTGCGAGTGATATCCAGCTCCGTCAAAGTGTTAAGCACATTCTCCACCGCAGTATAAATCTCCTCCTCCCTCTTGGCGCCTGTAACCACTAGTTTTCCAGTGGTGAACAAAAGGAGCACTACCTTGGGATTTTTCATGCGGTATATGAGTCCAGGAAACTGCTCCGGTTCATACATAACATTTGGGAGAGTGTAGGCTGCGAGTTCGAGGTTTAAGTCTGTTCCTAGGCTTGCAGAAGCAACAATGTTTTGAATCTGGATGATTGGTTCCGAGTTAACATCAATGATACCTACGTCTCGCAGGTCTTTTAGGATAAGGTTAACTGCTTTGTGAACTTCCTTCTCGGATTTTGCCCCTGTGCAGACCATTTTTCCTGAGCTGAAGATGAGTGTTGCAGTTTTTGGTTTTTCGAGTCTGTATACGAGTCCGGGAAATTGTTCGGGGTCGTATTCTACGTTTAGTGTTGCTCTGGCTGTTTTTTCGAGGTCGATTTTCTGGTTTATTGTGACTGATGCGACTACATTTTCTATGTGGATGAATTGAGCTTTTGGCAATTTGTTTCCCCCATTGTGAGGTTAGCCATGTACCTATCACGTTCTCGGTTTATAAATTTGTGTATCTGTGCGGCTTCTGATTTTCTATCGGGTTTAAAGCTTGCTGATGTGTTTAGTGTTATGCTCTTTTGTGTTCTTGGCTTCAAGTTTTAGATCGTGATGATCTTAGACCGCTTTTTTAGGAGATTGGCCAAAGAAAAAATTACGCGAAATTAGTATAATAGTTTCTTAGAGGGGGGATAAACTATAAGGCGTCTTTGCACAATTTTTGCAACCAATCTCGGTACAAGATAGACGATTGCGCTTAAATCTTCTGAATTTTATGTGGTGTTTTGTTGGGGTTTAAATTGGTTACAATGAATTCAGTTTATTGGGTTTTGTTATTTATTTTTTGGGTAGGGTGGTTTTGTTTTTTATTTGATTTTTTTGATGATTTGTTCGAGGTCTGTTAGGAATTGTTGTATGTGTTGTGGTTTCACGTGGGGCATTACGACTATGCGTAGGAGATTTTCAAATTTTCCTAGCGCCCAGCGAAGTTTTCTCAGTTCTTGGTCGATTTGGCAAATGTCTAGTTTTTTGGAGGTTATACCTACTATGTTCATTATGGGTTTGGTTGCCAGTTCTACATTTTTTATTTGTTGTATTCCTTTTTCTAATTGGTGTGTGACTTCCATGCAGTTTTTCACTATTTGGGTATATCCTTCTATGCCGAGGTGTTTTAGTGTTGCCCAGGTGGCTATGACTGCGGCTCCGGAGCGGGTGCCGAGTATTATTGGATGTGCGTATGTCCCTCCAGCAAGGTAGGGGATTTCAAAACAGTTTTCGAGGATATATGTGCGGTCTTTAAAGAGTATTCCTCCTGCGGGTATGGGTGCCAGTCCCATTTTGTGGGGGTCTACGGTTATGGAGCAGACTCCTTGGTTTCGGAAATCAAATTTGGGAAGTTTATACCCTAACCTTTCCAGAAAAGGAATTACCATCCCTCCAAAGGCAGCATCTATATGTAGGTACAGGTTTTTTTCTAAGGCGATTTCTGAGAGTTCTTCTATGGGGTCTATGGTGCCTAGGCTTGTGGTGCCTGCTATACCCACTATTGCAATTGTTTTATCGGTTATGGCCTTTTTTACTTCTGAGGGTTTCACGCGGTACTCTCGGTCAAGGTTAACCCGGACTAAGCGAATGCCCAGTAGGTCGGCGGCTTTGTCGAATGATGCATGTGCAGAAGTAGGGATAATTATTTCTGGTGTCCCCCCTCTAATTTTTTTTCTTCCAATGTTTCTGGCGATTCTCATTGCCACTATGTTGCCCTCTGTTCCTCCACTTACAATGTATCCCCAGCTTTTGGGATTATTTAATAAGTTGCCTAGCATTTTTATTGTTTCTATCTCAATTTCTTGGGTCCCCTTGAATAGCCCGGGATCGCCGAGATTCTTCTCCAGGTACATGGTCATCAATTTTCTCGCTAAGTCATGGGGGATGGTGCACATGCTTCCAAGAATTTTTCCAGATTCGTAGGTTAAGTCTTTGTTTAGTTTTTCGCTTAGCTCTTCTAAGATTTTCTCTGGAGGAACTCCTGATTGGTTCAAGCTTTTCACCCGCATCCACTTTTTGTAGTTCTTTTTTCCAGACCTTTTACCAGAGCGGTTACGAGGTCATTCATGGGCGTGGGCACGTGGATTTCTCTTCCATATCTAGATATTGCCCCATTTATGTAGTCAATTTCAGTGCGCTTGCCTCTTTCAATATCTTGGAGCATCGAATTTTTATTTTGGGCTGTTTGCCTAGCCACCTCGAAAGTTTTTTCAACGGGATTGAAAGGTAGGTGTACACCAAGTTTATGTGCAACCTCCGCTCCCTCCAGAACCATTTCCTTAATCCTCTCCACTATTTCGGGAACCTCTAAGAGTTCGCCGTTTCTCAGACCGGTAAGGGTGCCAAAGGGATTTATTCCCGCATTTACTAGTGCTTTTCCCCACACTACTCCAGAAATATTTGGGGTAACATTTGAGGGCAAACCGCTCTCTGTAATCATTTGAGCTATTTTATCGACTTCGTTGGTGTTTGGCCCATAGCATCTGCCTATTGTGGTTTCACCGGTTCCGGTGTGAATAACTTTTCCGGGTTTTTCAAGCATGGCACCATTAGTGGTTATTCCTCTGAGAATCCTTTCCCTTCCAATTATGCGGGATGCTATTTCTTCGTTTCCCAATCCGTTTTGGAGACACATAACCCAGGTGTTTTTGCCGATTAGGGGAATAGCATCCTTGACTGCTTGTTCGGTATCGTAGGCCTTCACTATAATCATGACTAGATCTGCTGCTCCCACCTCTGAGGGGTTATGGGTAGCTTTAACTTTGATATGGTAGTGGCCGCTGACACCAGTTATTTCTAATCCCTTTTTCCTAATGGTATCTGTTATGGTTTTTTTGTCGATAAGTGTGACGTCTACTCCGCTTTTGGCGAGAAAACCTCCAATTAGGCTACCCATACTTCCAGAACCCATGATAACAACCTTCAATAGGGTACACCACACCTTTCGGGTTGAAGTGGTTAGTTCAGTTTCAGTAATTTTCTAGTTTTTAGGTTTGGAAAGACTTATTTTTTATGGGGTTACTATTTTCTGGGATAGATTTGGCTAGAGTAAAAATGTTTTGTATGAAGATTATGTTTTTATTCATTTTTTGGTGAATAAATGGGATTAATTGCTCACCTTTTTTCTCTGAGTAATTTGAGGATTGTTGGGTAGCCT
>JAHAWU010000137.1 GCA_018383815.1 Candidatus Jordarchaeia archaeon
TTTGAGAAAAAACCAAGAAGGGAAAGAAAAACACACGTAAACCCCAAAAATTCATCCGAATCTATAGACCTGGAACGAGGATAAGCCTCCCATTTTTATCTTGGTTGAGAGAGGTGGGGAGAAGATTATGTATCCTCAAGCGACGTGAGCGGCGATACTGCAGAGAAGATTATGGGGCGGAGGGTCTCTTTAAGGATTCCCCAGTTTACACGGACGCCTTCACCTCTTACTCTGGTTTGAGTGCGGCTGGCTACAGGCACAAGACGGTTAGCCACTCAAGCGGGCGAGTATGCTTGAGGGTGAGGCTCATGTAAAATATTTGCAGGCACCAAAAAACATATCTATATACTATATATATTTTTACATAGCGTATTCAAACTTATTGGACTTAGGGGAAATGTCTGAAGACGCAAATTTCATCAACAATCTAAAGAGAGAATTAAATCCAATCTGTGGGCCGAGCAAGAAAGGCTTAGCCCTCATATCAAAGAGAGGAGAAATACTATATTCAGACCTGGCAAGCGAAACTGAGCAGAAAATACTCCGCTTCAAGCAAAGCTTCCAAGGCCTAACCCAAGGATCAAACATTACCCTAATAAAAGGCAAAGAAGCCACAATAATTGTTTGCGCCTCAGAAGAAACACTATTGGCCGTGGAAACAAAGCAAAATATAGGCTTCGCCCTCCTCTACCTCCACAGTCTCATAAAAAAATATGAAGCCGAATTCAAAAAATACACGAAGAAAATGCCACCACCAGCCTAAAAAGAATAAGCCAGGCACAAAAACCAACAAAACCAAAAAAGGAAACAAAAAATAGAAAAAAAAGGGAGAGCAGTCAACCTTTTTAGGCTTCTTCTGCGGCTTTGGCTTTGGGTTTTACTTCTGCTTCTTCTTCCACCTTGGGCATTTCCACGCCCTCAAGCCAGATGGCGTTAATCATGGCTAAGTCTGGGGGAACAAGGTTGGCTTCCCGGTCTACTACGACATCTATTACTGCAGGCTTATTGGATTTGACTGCGCGTTCCAGGGCTGGTCTAATCTGGCTGGGTTCAGTCACCCGTTCACCGAAGCAGCCCATGGCTTGAGCCACAAGGTCGTATCTTACGTCGGTGAAGTCGACGCCAAGATATCTTTCTCCGAAGCTGAGTTTCTGTCCACCCTTAATCATTCCCCACTGCCTATCATTGTTTATGATTATTACTATGGGAACCTCAAGTCTGGCTGCAGTTTCCAGCTCCTGTATGTTCAACATGAAGCTCCCATCTCCACACACTGCATATACTGGCCTCTTGGGTTCCACGAGTTTTGCGGCTATAGCGTATGGCAGTCCTACCCCGAGGTGGCCGGAGTCAGCTGCTTGGAGGAATGTTCCCGGCTCATATATAAGATTCATGTAGGTGTACCAGAGTGCGGTGTTTCCCCCATCAATGATGCTTATGGCGTTTTTGGGGAAGAACTCTCTCACCTCCTTCATTAGCCGCATGGGGTGGATGGGTTTAACATCCGATTCTGCAAACTCTTTATAGCCTGCTCTCTGCATATCTTGAGCCTGCCTGCAGGCTTGGATTCCCGTGTTGGGTGCCCTCTTGTTAGTCATTTTTTTGACTTCTTCAATGAGTAGCCTTAGGGTGGCTTTAGCGTCCCCCACTATGGCGACATCCACGTCGCGGTTCACACCAATCATTTGGGGATCTATATCTATCTGTATGAATTTCTGCTCTTCAGGGGGTTTCCAAGCTGGAGGTTGACCCCAGAAATCATAGTCACAAAGGCTGCTTCCCACAACGAGTACCACGTCTGCCTGAGACTGGGCTGTGAGGGCTCCATAGGTGGCGGCCGCGAAGTATAACGGGTGATCGTTGGGCAGGGCGTCCCTGGCGCACACTGTCCCCGTTACTGCCGCTCCTAGGTGTTCTGCCAGCTCCTGTATTTCTTTGCTGGCCTTTGACCGCATCACTCCCCCTCCAGGGTGGATGAGGGGAAACTTGGCTTCCACAAGCATTTTTGCCGCCTTTTTTATTAGTTCTGGGTTTCCTACTGGTGGCACTGTGGCGCGGTACCTTTCTGGGGGCACTATGCGTACACTTTCTTCTGGGCCCATTGCCGCTAGAACGTCTACTGGGACGTCTAAGTGTACTGGTGCTGGTGCGCCTGAAGTTGCTACTCGGAATGCTTGCCTTACCAGTTCCGGTATTCTCTTCCAGTGGGAAATGACTGCGTTCCATTTCACTACGCCCTTGAATAGTTCAAGCTGGTCGCATCCCTGTGTGGATCCATGGTCTGGATATGATTTCCAGGTTTGGTTTTGCACTGTTAAAACTACCATGGGTATGTTGTCTGCATAGGCGGGGTATACTCCTGGTACTAGGTCAACTGCTCCTGGGCCTACTGTTCCTAGGCATACTCCGGGGATTCCTGTGAGGCGGGCGTAGGCGTCTGCCATGTGTGCTGCGGCTTGTTCGTGTCGGGTTCCGATGTATTTTATTCCCAGGTTTTCGCCTTCACGGTATATGGCGTCTATGAAGGGTAACCATTGGCCCCCTACGACTCCGAATATGTATTCTACTTTTTCTTGGGCGATGCATCTTAGGAGTAGTTCGCCTCCCGAAATATTCAAAATGTTCACACCTCCCAAAAATATAGGTTTTTTCTTAAACACTATTGGTTCGTAATCTTATTGTTTTTTTAGTTTATTATTCTTTTTGGGTTTCCCTCTATTTTTATGAATCTAAATCCGTCAACAGCTTGCGGTTTTTCACCAAATTCTCTTTGATTGTTTCATTTGCAGTTTGATTGTGAATCTGGCATGCTGGGTGGGGGGAATGGCTGTTGAATGATTTCTTGGATAGTCCAGTTGTGAATGCTTCATCAGGGGAGTGGCTTAAGGAACCGGGTGTAAAAAGTTTTTAGTTCAAATTGCTGGGGAGCATTTATGGATGGGCTTGGGTGGGCTTTGTGTGTGTTTTTCATTCTCCGCTATTTTTCCTCCTTTTGGCAAAAGGAGCCTTCTTAGGCCTTTTTCTGATTTGATGTCTAACACTTTTTGGGGAGCCTTGTCTGTCTTCAAACTGTTCCAAATCCGATAAGTGCGCATAAAACTTTTTATTGTCTGGGGGAGAACCTCGATTTTTAGTTTGGTTTTTTGGGGGATGGTGATGGCGGTTATTTTTTTGGTTAGAATCGTTTTTGTTGACTCCTTTTGTGGGTTTGGTTTGTGAGGGAGGGTCTGTTTCTATAGTGGCCCGCAGGAATAATGAAGGTGCGGTCTCTGCCAGGAATAGGGTTGCTTTGTAGTGGTGCAGTTTTGGAAAACTCTTGATTAGAAAACCTATCCACTTGAAAAAGTAGATATTCTGATGCATCCCTATAACTTCGGTTTGACTGTGAAATGAGTTACTGGTTATATGGTTTCTTCTGTTGGTGCTTGGTGATTCTTTGTTGGGAATGGCACCACAGAAATACTGGTACAAAGGTGCCTAACCGTAAGCCTGAATGATGGGATACTTGTCCAACAAGTCGCAGAGTAAAGCTCTGATCGTGTTCATATATCATAATCACCTTTTCTCCGGCTTCTTTAAGTACATTAATAAGTCTTTGTTGCAATTATAGAGAATTAAAGCTAAAGATATTTTTGAAGAGTTTGGTTAGGTGATTGATTGTTGGAAAAAAGGTTGGAAGGTCGAGTTGCCCTAGTTACCGGTGCTGCCTCGGGAATTGGGCGGTCTATTGCTCTACGGTTTGCAAGGGAAGGAGCAAAGGTTTCCGTGGTTGACATTAATATTGAGGGAGCAAGAAAACTAGTTGAGGAAATCAAAGAATTTGGTGGAGAAGCTATTGCTGTTCAGTGTGATGTGGGTGACGAGGAGCAGGTAAAAAGGGCTGTTGCGGAGACTGAGCAAAAACTGGGAAGGATTGGAATTCTGGTAAATAATGCGGGTATTGGTGATGCTGGCCTAGTTCAGGATATGACATCGGAGCAGTGGCACAGAATGTTTAGGATTACTGTTGACGGAGCATTTTACTTTACAAGAGCAGTTCTTAAATCCATGCAGAGCGGCGACCGAATAATTAACGTGTCCTCAAATGCGGCAGTTACGGGCATGGCAGCCGGCTCCCACTATGCTGCGGCAAAATCGGCAATAGTGGGATTCACAAAGTCGCTGGCGATAGAGATAGGATACAGAGGCATCACCGCAAACGTAATCGCTCCAGGATTCATAGATACACCTATACTGGCTCCCTTCATTGCAGTTGCACCCGAGTTCTATAAGGAGATGCCTGTTCGCAGGTTGGGAAAACCGGAAGAAATCGCTGAAGTCGCAGCCTTACTAGCTTCACCACAAGCAAGCTTCATAACGGGACAAGTATTCCTTGTTGACGGAGGAAGCACCCTTTTCAACTTGGTTCACCAAGCACCCTACAGAGCACTGGGACTCCACACCCTAGGAGTCTAAAACTAAAAACCCAAAAAAGGCTAACTTATTTATGTAAGAGTGTTAAAGCCCATAAATAGCAAGTTTCCCTTTCCCCTTCCTCTTTCCCTTTTTTCCCTAAAAGTTTTTGTCTTCTCCCCCTTTTGGAATTAATCACCACTATTCCATCAAAATTTGGGAGTCTCGTCTTTTCCGATCTTTTTAGCTTCATTTTCATTTGTTGTGAAAAATTTTTCAATATGTTTGAGGCGTTTTGTGTGTAGGTTTTTATCTGACTTCGACCCCTTTAAACATTGAAATTTGTGAATCGCTTGTAGTTATAAGTTGTTTGGTGGTGTTTTTATGAAGTGTGCTTACTGTAGTGTTTTGGTTTGTGCTTTTGGCGGTGGAGAAAAGCTGCCTGCGGGCTGTCCCATGAGCACCAGCAGTGAAGTTATGGAGAAGGCTAAGGAATTGTATGAGCGGGATGTTGAGGTTAGGGAGCTGGCCAGGCAGTCAAGTATTGTGGAGGCAACGGGATATATGGAGTGGCCCCGGCTGAGGGACACCGTGGAGTTTGCCCAGAGGATGAAGTACAAGAAGCTGGGTGTAGCGTTCTGTATAGGTTTGCATCGGGAGGCTGGTGCTGTGTGCCAAGTTTTGGAAGGATTTGGTTTCGAGGTGGTTTCTATATGCTGTAAAACTGGAGCTTTGTGGAAAAGGGATTTGGGTCTTCCTGAGGAATACATTGGGTACTCAAAGACGGGTTACCTTATTGGTGAAATTTCCTGTAATCCTGTAGCGCAGGCTTTGTATCTTAATGAGCAGAAGACTGAGATGAATGTGCTTGTGGGTCTCTGCGTGGGTCACGATGTTCTGTTCACCAAGTTTTCAAAAGCCGGGGTAACTACCCTGATAGCGAAGGATCGTCCACTGGCACACAACCCTGCTGGAGCAATCAACACCTACTATTATAGCATGTATTTTGGTGAGTTGCAAAAGAAGAAGATGAGCCAGAAATAGTTAAAGAACAGAATTTCCTTTTTTTCCTCCTCTTCCTCCTAAAAAATAGTATTTGCTGGAAAAGTTTTTGGAAAAAAATAAGGGTGTTTAGTGGTGTTTAGGCTGCTTCTCTGGCGTCTTCTTTTAGTTTTGCTGCTTCCTCTGTCTTTTCCTCGATTTTGGGCACCTGGCAGCCTTCAAGCCACATTGAGTAAATGAATTCCAGACCGGGTGGTGTGAGGGTTGCTTCCCTGTCGATTATTATGTCTAGTACTGCGGGTTTGTTTGATTTCACTGCCCTTTCGAGGGCGGGTCTAATTTCCTGGGGGTCTTCCACTCTTTCTCCATAGCACCCCATGGCTTTCGCTACCTGGTCATATCTTACGTCTATGAAGTCAACACCTATGAACCGTTCTCCAAAGTTTAGCTTCTGTGCAGTTTTAATCATTCCCCACTGGCGGTCATTCATGATGATTACTACAAACGGCAACTCCAGTCTTGCTGCGGTTTCCAGTTCTTGTATGTTGAACATGAAGGCTCCGTCTCCACATATGGCGAAAACTGGTCTTTGAGGCTCGGCTAGCTTTGCACCTATTGCGTATGGTAGCCCCACCCCAAGGTGCCCGGAGTCTAAGGCTTGGAGGTGGGTTCCAGGCTCATATACTCGGTGTGCAAAAGTGTACCACATTACGGCGTTTCCACCGTCCAGGATGCTTATGGCGTTTTTGGGGAAGAAGTCTCTTACCTCTTTGGCAACCCTTAAGGGATGGATGGGTTTAATATCCGACTCCATTAATTCTTTTAGTCCCTGTGTGCCCATTTCTGCGACTTGTCTAAGTGCTTCAATTGCGGGGTTGGGTGCTTTTTTGCCGGTTAGCTTTTTTACCTCGTTTATTATTGCCCTCAGAGTAGATTTGGCGTCTCCCACAATGGCTAAATCCACATCTCTATTTACCCCTATCATTTCGGGGTCCACATCTATCTGTATGAATTTTTGTTCTTCGGGACTCTTCCATCCCGGTGGTTGGCCCCAGAAATCGTAAACATTAAGAGTGCTTCCCACCACCATCACCGTGTCCGCCTGGGTTTTGGCTGCCACGCCCCCATAGTTTCCCGAGGCAAAATATAATGGGTGTTCATCAGAGAGTACGTCTCGCGCGAAAGCTGTGCCAGTCACCGCTGCTCCCAGGTACTCGGCTAGTTCTGCCACTTCCTGGCTGGCTCTTGATCTGAGCACTCCTCCTCCACAGTGAATTAAGGGGAATTTTGCTTCCACCAACATTTTTGCGGCTATCTTTACCAGTTCGGGATCTCCCGTGGCGGGCTTTGTGGCCCGGTATCTTTCTGCGGGAACGATGCGGACATTTTCTATGGATCCCATTTCAAACAGTATATTTACTGGGATGTCTAGGTGAACAGGTCCCGGTTGGCCAGCAGTTGCGGTGCGGAATGCTTGTTGTACCATTTGTGGTATTCTTTTCCAGTGGGAAATCATGGCGTTCCACTTCACTACACCCTTAAATAGGCTGAGTTGATCGCATCCCTGACTGGAACCATAGTCGGGGTAGGATTTCCAGGTCTGGTTTTGCACTGTTAAAACTACCATGGGTATGCTGTCCGCATATGCGGGGTACACTCCGGGAATTAGGTCTGCGGCTCCTGGGCCTACTGTTCCTAGGCATACTCCGGGTTTGCCTGTGAGGCGGGCGTAGGCGTCTGCCATGTGTGCTGCGGCTTGTTCGTGTCGGGTTCCGATGTATTTTATTCCCAGGTTTTCGCCTTCGCGGTATATGGCGTCCAGAAAGGTTACCCATTGTCCTCCAACCACTCCAAAAATGTAGGGTACCTTTTCTTGGGCTAGGCAGTATAAGAGTAGTTCTCCTCCGGACCATTCCCGTCGTTCTGAAAGTTCCAGGTATTTTGTTTTTGGGGCTTCTAGCTCCGTTTCAGTCTGTTCGGCTTCGATTTTTTTAACGGAAACCCGCTCTATCACTTTTTTCTCAACTATTTTCTTTTCTTCTTTCTCCGCTATTTTTTGTTCTTCTGTATCTTCCGTTCTTTTTAGGGTCATTTTTGTCCTCCCAAAAACTTTAGTTAGGGATTTATTGTTTCAAGTTTGTTTGTATAACTATTTAAGATTTTACCCATTAATAATGGGAATGGTTGGTGAAAAATGGGGGTTCTCACTTAAATTGGACGACCTGTAACTGGTTTAGTTAAAGAGTGATGGAGAGGGAGGGGGATTAATGGTGTCTGAAGGCTATTTTTGTGGATTTATGTTTTTTCTTGTCCAGTTGCGCTTCGAAGGCCTGTTTCCATTCTTCAAGCTTGAAGGTTTTTGTGAGTAAAGGCTGGTTCTTGACTTTTCCCTTCTCTTGCAGCTCTAAAGCTATGCTGAATGGGGTTCTGGCAACTTGTTCTAGGGGGTAGCCGTTAACGCCGTATAGTTTGAGTTCTTTGACGCTGAACATGAGGAAGTCTATGGACGCTTCTCTCATTAATCCCACGAGTATGATTTCTCCCCGTGGCTTTGTTATGTTAATTGCGTCCTGTAGTGTTTGCGCGCTTCCCACACAGTCATAAGTCTGGTCTACTCCTTTGCCTGTTGCCGTAATTATCTCTGTGGAGGGGGTTTCACCTTTTTCCAAGCAGTAAACGTGGTCTGCTCCCAGCTGCTCAGCCAATTTTGATTGATACTCGAACTCCGTTGCCACAAATGTTTCCAGCGCTCCCATTGCCTTACAGGCCTGAAGGGTCTGTAGCCCAATGGCACCCGCACCAATTATGGCAACCTTTTTTCCAGCGGGATTTCCCACAAAACAGGAGTGGATTCCGACTGCTAGGGGTTCAGTGAGAACTGCGCTTTCATCTGAAACATTTTTGGGAATTTTGTAAACTCTGGATTTGTGGGCTAAGAAATACTCTGCGAAACCTCCACCGTTCACCTTATTGTATCCCAGTCCTCCGCCGAGCAGAACCTGGTTATAACAGAGACTGTAGCGACCCAGCCTACACATGTCACAGGGCTCCAAGCCTAGCTCGGCGCACCCCGCAGCTCCATCTACAACCACTCTATCTCCTACATTAAAATCCTCCACGCCCCCACCAATCTCGCTTATGACTCCCACCACTTCGTGGCCGAAGATGAGTGGTTTGGGCATAAAATCAGCCAGAGCCATCTTACCAGTAATAATTCCCATATCTGAGCCACATATGCCACACAGTTTTGTTTCAATCAGTACCCAGTCCTTTTTGGGGAGAGGTTTTTCAACATCGTCTAAATAGAAACCTTGAGGGTAGGGTTTACCATCCCATAGAAGAGCCTTCAACCATTCCACCTTCTAGTCAACTAAAATGGCACTGATACAACTATTATAAATATCTTTTTGGAAAGACAGAAGAAAAAACTATGAGACGGGGCGCAAGGGGGGAGGTCTAAAGAGTAAAAAATTGAAAAAAAGGGGAGAATGAGAAAAATTTCTGGTTTTGGTATTTATCTTATTTTTTGGGCTGTAGAACACAAAATTTGGATCAGGCACAGTTTTTTTGTGGGTTGTTGGGTGGTACCTTTTAGAACATGAAGCAGTGTGCGACGCAGTGAGGCTCAAAGTATTCTACTAGTTTAAAGTCCCAGTTGTAGCCAGTAACTAGTTTGAGGTATTGGCAGTTGTACTGCATTATTCCGCATTGTATGGTGCCGTCACGCCTTTTTGCTAAGCCTTCCTCGTAGGCTAATTTGCATGCTTCTTTGAGGTAGCAGGTGGGGTAAATAATGTGTATGCTTCCGTCTCCATTTTTCCTGTAGCCCATTTCGTGGTGAGCCATCATGGTTGGAATGGTGTCTTTTCGATATTTTTCGAGTATTCCCTCTATATCGATGTTTCGGTCTTCGGTGCTATCCGCTTTTTCCACATCTTTAGTGAAGGTGTGTCCCACCTCCATGCTTGCGGCGCCGATTCGTCCTTCAAAAAAGTTTTCCACATTAAACTGGGCATATACTGCTGCGCAGTAGGGGAATCTGTACTTGTCAGCCAGAGAAATTAAATACTCCTTTAACTGGTCCAAGGTTTTGATTTCTTGGGCTGGCTCTTCTCCCACTTTCCTTTTCACGAATCGCAAAGCGTGCTTTATGAAGTTGGTGGTATAAACTGGACCGAAGGTTTTTTCCACAGATTTGTAGCCTTCGATCACTAAATCTGTTAGGAGTTTTGTGTCTGGGAGCTCGTAGGGAGCCTTCTCCAGCATTTTGAAGTCAGAGAGTTTGTAACCTGCCAATTTTAACACCAGCTTTAACTTATTCTCACTAATCGCATTTTATAGCGTGTTCAATTAAATCATAACATTTTTATAATAAAAACTTTGCCACATTAATTTAAATATAAAAATTGAGCTATTCACAATTTTCTTTAATAACGCCAAAGTAAACACTCCACAACGTGCTTTGCACCCAAAAACTTTTCAAAAAAAGGGTATATAAGCCCCGCTCGCTTTAGGACGGAAGAATGGGTTTCGAATGGCAAACATAAATAAGCTCCGCCTCTCAAGGCAAACGTTGATACGCTGGAGCGTTTTAGACAGAAATATGAAAAGTTTTTCATGGCAAACCAACATACGCTAGAAGCGTTTCAGATAAAGCATGAAAAAGTTTTTCATGGCAAAGAAGGAAAACATGTTTTCATAGCAGATAATAAATTTTGTTGAGGGGCATCGGAGTTGGAGATTAGGGAAATTTGTTTTAGGCTTAGGCGT
>JAHAWU010000136.1 GCA_018383815.1 Candidatus Jordarchaeia archaeon
GCATCCAACCAGTTGGAGGTAAGTTTGCTGGCTGAAAAAGGAAGTGGGGTGAGAAACGAACACATCACCCAGTCAAATAGCTGAAAACCCTCTCAATATCCAAATCTTCCGAACATTATTGTTTCTCGGCCTTCTCGGCAGGTGGGGTTCCTGCTATGCGATAGCCGAGATCACATAAATCCTTCATAGTTTGGTATAACTCTTGGCCAGATATCTCCACAGTGCCAATTTTAGCCATTTTCACACCTCATCATAATTGTTTTATTATTGATGTTTCCTATTAATAATGTTATGTCTGAGCTGACCATTCTTTTCAAAATATAGAGCATATATATGCATGGTTTCTTGAGTGGAAAAATTCAGATTGGAAGGTTGGTAAAGTATGTCCAGCTTGTTCATTAGGGATATTGGAAGAAGGCTCTCTCAAGCAGGTAGGTTGGAAACGAGGGTGCTATGCGTATATGGTTCACAGGATATTCCTGCTGGAGCTATTCCAACGAAATCGGTTAGTCGCTGCATCGCCAAAGCAATATTCACTATGGCGGTTCGAGGAGACACGCCTCCTATTTATTTGGGGAATAGTGTTCTTGAGGGGTGCTGCCCTGGCGGTGTATCTTGGCTTGGTTTTAGTGATCCAGTGCCTTGGATTAAGTATTTTGTGTCTACGGGCGCTAAGGAATTTGCTGATGGGGCTGCTGAATATTTAAAGGTTAGTCCTGAGGTTGCTGAGGAGAGCTTCAAAGCTATAGGAAAAATAGCGTCCCTCGGAAAGTATACGGTGATTCAAGCTTGTGAAGACCTGGAGGAGGATCCGGGTGTTAAATCAATTTTTTGTTTTGGGACATGTGAACAAATTAGAAATATGTGCTCCCTTGTCTACTTTAGAAGGACGGATATGTATGCGGTTTTGGCACCCTTTGGGCCTTCCTGTGCCACCTTAGTTACCTATCCTGCGGGTATGGCAGAAAAGGTGCCTCGCAACTCGGTGTTCATAGGGCCCTTGGATCCCACGGGAAACGTGTGGTTCCCACCCAACTACATGGCTTTAGGTATACCAGTGCAAATAGCAAGACAAATGAGTCAGGATTTGGAAGAATCCTTTATTGTAAAGAGGCCTAGGATCGCTTATCCCGAACATAGGGAAAAAATATATAGACTGTTGAAATAACCAGAAAGGTTGGATGCGCAGGCAGGACTGTGCGAAAATTGGTGCTATAGTTGGGGTTTGAGTTGTTTCTCAATTTTTCTATTTTTGTTTGATTTATTGGTTGTGGGTAGGGCTGGTGTTTCTTAGGTTTGTGGGTTTAGGAATTGTGAGAGTTTCTCTATTTTTTGGATTCCTTGGGTGTAAATTGGGGAGTTTATGGGTGGGGTTAACTTGTTTTTTGTTATTTTTTTTGGGATTGACTTGTATGTGGGGTTGGGAATCCAGCGGGGCCCTTTTTCTGTTTTTACTAGGTGGTAGGCTGCTCCGCGAGCGCTTTCCATTGGTCCATAGAGGGATTGGAACTTGTTTGACACCCAGTTTGCCATGACCAGTGTTTGTGGCTCCTTATTTATTGTTGTGTGTCCGTGCATGGGGGGTGAAACCCATAGTCCGTAGGGTTCTACTTCTGTTGCTGTGAAGACTTCTACTTTGAGGGGGTCGTTTTCGCTGCTTTTTTGTGATATGTAGATTGCTTTTCCATAAAGCACACCATAAATTTCGGGGTAGAAATTGGGGTGGTAGTGCCCAGAGGTTTTACCGTATTCGTCTCCCAGCAGGAAATTTTTCATCACGGTTATGTCGAACCTCAAACTATACTTGGCAATCAGAGGCCTGTGTTGGGGGAGAGCTATGTCTCTATACATCCAGTAGGCAATCTCTCCAGCATCAACCTTGAGTTCACGATTCCTAGCTACCTTGGTGAGGTCACCTAGAGTTCTTACGCTTGGTTGCGGCAGTTCCAGTTTCTTCGAAACTAAACTATTTGTTCTCTCGTCAAGAGATATGGGCAGACCAGAAACATTTTCTAAATCTATCATCTTTTGATGCACCTATACATTCTTATTGTTAAATTGGCCCATTTTTTGGTAATGAGTTTTAGGAATTGATTTGGTTCCGAAGAAAATTTTCTAATCCCTGCAGGTCATGCCTTCTTAATTGATGCTCACAGAGGGGGATTAGAAATTTTCTAATGATTTGAATAAGTTTCCGTAGGGAGGATGCTCAGGTTTTTAGATGATTTTAAATATTTTTTAGGCATTCTTCTTTGTCTTTTAGGGCTTGTTTTGCTCTTTCTGTTTTTCCGTCTTTTTCTAGTCTCTCTGCATATTTCATGTAGAGATCTGCGGCCTTCTTGTAGCACTGTTTCATTTTTTCTATGTTTCCCCCTTCTTTGTAGCATTTTCCTGCTCTCTTTAGGTTATCTGCACTGGTTCCTAGAAAGTCTTGCTCCGCTAGGTGTTCTCCTAATTTTTCGAAGCAATTTGCGGCTTTCAAAAAACTTTCTTTGGCTTTTTCCTCGTTTCCAGCATCTAGATAGCAGGTTCCCGCCCACTCGAATTCGTCGCCTGCTTCTGCTAGATCGTTCTTTTGTAGACTGTTTTCGGCTCTTTGATAGGCTTTATCCGCCTCTTTTTTAAGGCTCAAAATATAACCTCCTATGGGGGTTACAGTACAAGTTATAATATTTGGGGTTATTCAAATTTCTATCCCCTAGATAATACTGAAAAGGATATCCGAGAAAAAAAGCAAGGCGAGTAGGGGAAGGTGTTCAGCATATGAACTGTTGAATTGTTATTCTACTTCCTCTTCGACCCACGAGAATTTTCTTTGGAGTGTTTTGGGATAATATTTTTTCCAGTCGTAGTCCACTTTTTTGCCCCATTCATAGTATACTCTGGGATCGATGTAGCTTTTGAGGGAGGTTGTAAGGTTATAGTTTTTTGTTTTCTTCATGATTTCTATTTGTGTCTCTAATTCCTTTATTTTTTGGTAGGCTTTTTCTGTTTTCTTTTCTTTTAGTTTTTTGAGGCGTTCCTTTTTCTTTTGGAGGGATTTCTGGAAGCTTTTTGATACTTTCTTCTTATGGTTGCACACTTCGGCAGCTTTTAGATTGGCCATTTTTGCAGTGATTTTCTTAACATATTCTGGATCGTCTTTTGTGACGTTAGAGTCGTTTAACTCCTTCTCTACCACCTTTGTGGCATGGTATGTTCTGAAGACCTTTGCGGTCAATCCGGGCACTACTTCGTCCAGAAACTGGCTAACATTACTGGATCTTATCCCCTCAAAGATGGCAGACTTTGCTTCTGCAATGAACTCCTTGAGGTTTTTAATCACTTGGGGTGGAAGGTAAACCTCCTTTTCCCACCTCACCGAGTCTTTTCCCAAAAAATTGAATTTAGTTAACCCATTATCGCCAATTTTTATGTGTTCCGGTCTGAGAGTAGTTGCACCAACGGTGTCCGCCTCATCCTTATCTTTCTCATCTCCCACACGCAGTTTTAAAGTGTCGATGAGGTAACACACGGTGGCAATCTTTCTCCTCTTGACATCCTCAGACGTTAAGTTATCCTTTATGTGTGCTCTGAGTTCCTCAATTTTGTCCTCAAGCTCCCAAGCCTTGTCAAACTTTTCTATTTCCCGTCTCTGTTTAAGATGAGAAGTGTCTGATAGCCACACATGCTTTAATTTTCCACGCAGTTTATCCTCCCATTTTGCAATCCACATACAATCCGGTTCCCATACAATCTCTTTCCAGTTCCCAGGCGGTCTCGGAGCGTCGGGTGAAAGGTTCAGAATAACATCTTCTGGTTTGGGACCCTCCTTCCACTTGCCTCTAAGAGGATGCTTCCCTCTCCCCATAAAAATGCTAGAGGGCTCAGCGTTATAGTTTCCTATTTCCACCTTTTTACCATCAACGATGGCGTAGCCATACTTCTCTTTGTTTCTCTCGCGGATTTCCTTACGTTCAGCTGCGAGTCTCTTCTTCTCCTCTTTGGACATACCTGCCTTTTTGAGCTTCTCATCTTCTACATATTTTATGATTTCCGAGAAATCAAAGTCTTCTGGAGAAACTTTTCCCAGACCCAAGGCCGCGCCAAAGTCATTAAAAAAGTTTTTAACAAAAACTGGGTCATCCACATACTCTGTGCCCAGCTTTTTGACCCAAGCTACTGCCATCTCTTCCTGTTTGGGTTCCAGTTTGATCCTTCTTCCTTTAAAAAGTATGGAAAATCCCTTATAGTCATACTGTGGAAATAGAATGCCATTATGAATTAACTGTTTCACCCGATCTACCTGCCCATATACTTTGTACCATACTTCAGGGTTTTGGGAGGTTAAAGAATGTATATGGTTGAACCTTTATATCCTTTATCAGTTTTTAAAAATGGGGAAGGAAAAGCTTATTTTTCTAGTTTAACTATAATTTTCTAAACGATTGTTAATATGGCGCGGTTTCCACCACTACAAATCGAAATACTTCCCTTATATCACAGCTACAGAGAACCAGAAACTGTACTTAAAACAGGCCGCCCAAAAAGATGTCTACAAATAAGCTATTTGTATTGTGGTTCCTCGTAAATTATTACATTAGGAGATTGGTTTGAATGTCAAATGATATTGTATTTTCGGATGAAGAGAGGGAGAGATACTCAAGAAACATTGTCCTTGACTACATAGGATATAATGGCCAGAAAAAACTCAAGAAATCCAAAGTTCTAGTGGCAGGGGTGGGAGGCATTGGGTGTTATGCAGCCCTCCTTTTTTCTCAGATGGGCATTGGTAGCATCAGACTTGTGGATATGGATATTGTGGAGGTTTCGAATCTCCAGAGACAAGGGTTATACAACATGGAGCTCATTAATTATCCGAAGGTAGAGGCGGCAAAAATCCAACTCACAAAGTTAAATCCCCAAATAAGTATAGAAGCCATGCCTCATTTTCTGGATGAAACCAATGTGTTGCAAATTTTGGACGGAGTTGACGTTGTGGTTGACGGACTGGATGAGTTAGAGCCAAGACACATTTTGAATAGAGCTTGTCACAAACTGGGCATACCGTATATCTTTGGGGCAGCAATTGAAACTTACGGCAATGTTTTCACTATAATTCCCGGAAAAACCGCCTGCTTGGAGTGCTTCTATGGGAGCCTAAAAGACGAATCGTTACCAGCATGCGGACAGGTAGGAGTCTTCCCCCCTGTTCCCTCAATCATAGCCAATATTGAGGCGGCGGAGGCGGTGAGAATTCTACTGGGAAAACCTCCCCAATTGGCTGGAACATTACTCTTCGTTGACGCATCGGATCTATCATTTGAAAAAATTTCCATACAAAGAGAAAGCTCTTGTAAGGTTTGCAACTTGAAACCCGACCAAATATTCTTCGAATCAACGCGGCGGAGGAATCTTGTGAAATCCATTTGCGGCAGAGCTTCTAAAAGCACACATATAGTATTACCCGAAAAAGACTTAGATTTAGATTTTAGCAAAGTCTTGGAAAATCTGGATAAATCATATAAAATTATTTTGTTATCGGAACTAGGAGTTTCACTAAAAAAGAATTTAGAAGTAGACATTAACATTTTGAAATCGGGAGTGGGCATAATCAAAGGCGCTAATACTGAGGAAAATGCCCTAGCAACTTATAGAGAGTTAGTTCCATGTTAAGCTTGTGGTTTAAAAGGCTTGTAGGGTACTTGGATTGGGTCTCTCTGAAGGGGGGCAAAAATTCCAGAAAAAAGGTTTGGATCTCAAATGGAAATAAGTTTCTACTAGAGTCCCTCTTTAACGATGGAAAGTACGGCACAGTGGGTCTAGAAGCTAGGGTTAGAAATAAATTTCAGTGTGTTCCCGCGAGAGCTTAGAAATTTTGCCTATTTTTATAATTCAAGATTAACTTTGTATATTGCTAAGTGATATTTTTATTTTGCTCGTTTTTTGCTTGCCAAATTATACTTTTCGTATAGAAAAGTTTAAATTGTGAAATGTATATAATTACGTTATCAATAGGGGAAAAGGTGTGACAGCAGAATGAAAACACCCTGCGAAATTGTTAATAAACGCTATCTTCCCTCTATTAGGGCCATGATTGCTAAGGAACTCGCAGAAAAACACAATTGCACCCAGATGAAAATCGCTAAGTGGCTTGGCGTAACACAAGCAGCCATCAGCCAATACCTTTCATCCAAGAGAGCAGGTACAGAACGAATTCTGAAAACTAGACCTGAAATTAAAGAGTTCGTTCAAGAAATAACCCTCAAGCTTGCGAATGGAGAGAAGGAAAAATTCAACATTGGAGAAGAGATTTGTAATATTTGCAAATCCTTAAAATTAAAAGAAGAAGCATACACAACAATAAAGAGTTACGCAACAGCCTAAAAGAAATACAAGCAACGAGTTTCATTATTAAAAGGTCAATCAGGTTCCCCCAGTGTAGAGACAGAGCCAAGGTTAAATTCCTAAGAAGGGAGTAGTATTAAATTAATGTTTCTCATTTTTTTATGGACATTTTTGGAAACTCATAGCCGCAAACAGGACACGAAACCATATTGCACGCCTTTGCAAGAGGACACGCAAAACACTTCTCTAAATCTTCCTCACCAAACTTAAATCCACATAAGGGACATCTGTAAACCTTTTTCGATTTTTGCGACATAAGGTTTAACACCTTGAAATTAAAAACTTCCAAAAGCTTCTCCAAACATAACTATGGAGCCGCAACTTTTAACTCTATCAACTAATTTCACTTATAAATCCACTTTTTCGCGGATTCTTCAAATATTAGTGACATTCAGTACTCACAGTGGGGAGAGAGCTGTTCAGATATTTTTATTAAAGAGGTATAATGCAGTTTTTAAAATAGAAGCGGCAACAGTTAAAAAGCCCCGAACAATAAAATTTCACAAATATTCAGGGACGGGATTAATAGCTTCTAATTTATCTTCACTAAAATTAATATTTTGACAATATTAAATTTAAGCCGATTTCCATTTTGGTGCTGCTAAATGATGGGAAAAAGCATTTTCCCACTTGTAAAAGGGGAAGGATGGTGAAAAACAAGCACCAATGAACCAAATTGTCAAGAAATTGTTTAACTCGACAATTTTTTAATCACGCTGGTTTCGGTTTTCAGGTTAAAAGAAGTATTGGGAAACCTTTTCCCCGACACCCAAAGATAAAAGGTAGGTAAAACAAGTTGTGATGGAGCAGATAAGTTAACTTGGAGATACTTTTAGTATCTCATTTTGTTTATGATCTGGTCAATTTTTCGGGATATGTCTTCAAGGTTTTGTCTGAGTTCCTGGGTTTTAGTTCTGTATTCTTCCTCTGTTATTAAGCCCCGCATACGGTCGAACGCAAGGTCTCCGAGTTTTCTTTCTAGGTCGGATCTCTGAATTTCGAGTTCACCTATTTCTGCAGTTAAATCATCTAGGGGAGTTCTTGGTTCGGAGTCGGAACCTTCAATGGTTTTAAGCTCTTCGCCCTCCACCAATGGAATGGTGGGAATCTCTTCCTCAGATTTGATTTCGGTTTCTTGACCTCTTGCCACCACTGAGGGGGCTTTTTCCGCCTTTATCGCGGGTGTTAATATGCCCGTTGCATCTTCTTTCATTCTCTCTGGTTTGGTTTCCCCTAATTCTTCGAGTTCGGGAGTGGAGATTTTTGCAGTGGCAGATTTTGAGGTATCTTCCATTGTTGATTTAGATTCTAGTTTCTCTTCGGTTGAAGGTAGAACTTGTTCTAATTTACTGAATAATGCTCTTATTTTCTCTTCAGTTATTTTTCTTTTTGTTGCTTTTTCTTTCGGCTCCATGACTGTGATTGTTACTGGACTCGTTTGGGTGCTGCTGGGTGTTTCTACGGAGGTGGGTTTAATGGAATTTGGTTCTGCGCCTGGTTTCTCCTGTTGGGTTACAGCTATTTGGGGCGATTCCGAGGCTTTATTTAACATTCCTTCGAGCTTTTTGACTGTTTCTGAGAGAACAGTGATATCGTCTTCGAGTTTATCGATTTTTCCGCCCTGGTCTGCAACCACACTTACTACTGAAGCTTCAAGTTCATTGAGTCGGTCTCGAATCATTTGTATACTTTTTATAACGGTACGGATGGGGGGCTCCACGCTTTCTTGAATGGTGTCCTTGATAATTTTGGTGAGTATCTCTCTGATTGCTAACTGTTTTTCACCCATTGTGTCACATCCTCTAAATAAGTAGTTATGAATTGAAACCTTAAAAATGAATCTGTATTTACATCACTCTACCACTTTTAAAATTTAGAATTTTTGTATCATACCACCTATATAAATATGTATTTTACAAAGATTTGGTGTAGTGTTTTTCGCTTGGCAAACTGTTTCTTTTGTGTTTAGTGGATATTACAAAGAGATTACAAACAGAATTAAATACGAAAAACTATGAATTTTTGGATACCTGTGGAACTTACACCCTTGTTCCAAACACTATTTAGATGATTAGCTTCTCCCATCTTGGAAAAGTGAAAATATTGGGGGAAGAAGTTATGGATGTATCAAAAAAAATTCCAGTTAAACATGTTACGCTCTTTTCAAACGGAATATCAATCATAGAGCGGCAGGGATCTCTACCCGTAAAGGAGGGAACACTCTATTCGCTGGATTTGGACCTTGACGATTTAAACAATGTGCTAAGAACAATAATGGTTATAGATCTCGATGGCGGTGCAGTAAAGAAAATACAATACGAGATTTCAGGAAATGGATTTGGAGCAACAGACGCAGGGTTACAAATAGACTCCAATAAAGCCCTATCCAGCATCATTAAAGGTTCCGTAAACGAAGAAACAAAAATAGTAACTAAGAATGGGGAGGAGATTACAGGCCGCATTCTAGGCTCAGAGACCAACGGGCATCTAATAATCACTAATGATTCAGTGGAAAGAACAGATGAACTCATTTTACTAACAGAAGAAGGAAGCGTCATCAGACTGCCCATGAACGAAATTGATCAAATTATCCCGAGTAAAAATATTATTAGGAAAATTCGCCAAAGCCAAACACCAAACAAAGCTAAGGCCACCATAGGGTGGGAACTGGATCCAGGAAGCGATGGAAATGAAAACCACAACCTGATTATTAGATATTTGCAAAGGCTGGAAAAATGGGACATGATATACCACATTCATGAGCTTAATGGCAAATTCATACTCTACGGCTTCGGCGTTCTCACAAATCCTACAACTGAAGATTGGAAGGATGTTTCCATTGATTTGGAGGTAGGAACAGCCCCCGAATCACAGACTCAGATTTATTCGCCAAATATAAACGTTAAGGATGCAAATAATGCTGAGACACCACTAACAAAACAAAACTTAATTTCATACAAGTACAATATTTCTGAACCCCTGAACATCCCAAAAATGTCTTCAGTCTTGATTCCCATAATACAAGAAACAGTGGAGGGGATTAGAGAATACTTCTGGAACACATCCGAATCAAAGCCCACCCTCTTTCTGAAAATCACAAACACAAAGGACCTAGCTTGGGCCCCCGGCTCTGTAGTCTACTGGGAGAAAGCACAATTCACCAGTGAAGGAAGAATCGAGTTCACCCCAGTAAATGAGGAAGCTAGAATCCGAATAGGGTATACTAATGATTTGATTGTGAAAAAGGAACAAGAAAAAGTGGTACTCAACGGAAAAGAAATAAACGAAGGTTACACTAAAAAGTATATCACAAAATTCAGAGTAGAAAATACGAGACCAGAACCAGTGATCTTATGGGTAAAAGATAAATCTCCAGAGGACACACAGCCAGAAATCATAAATGCTACACACATCCCCAAAAAAGATACCGAAGGCCAACTCATCTGGTTGCTATCTCTAAATCCAAAAGAAAAGAAGGAAGTCACCATTGAATACGCATACAAATAAAATACACACCACTTTTTAATTTTGCCATAACAACGCCAATTAGACCCTTCCACCAAAACATTTAGGAAATGTTTAGAAAGCTGGAAAAATTTACGGCAAAACTAAGTAATCAATGACTGTGATATATTCTTGTTTTCAGCCTTAAGGCTCCCAGATGATAAAGAAGGGAAACCATGCATTGTGTCATGAACCCGCTGGAGAGCAAACCATAAGTATAATCCTTACAAGTAAAGCGTTGTTACCACTTAAGGAGAGTAAAATGAATATATATTTCCATAGGGGATACCATTTTTGTCTGCAAGA
>JAHAWU010000019.1 GCA_018383815.1 Candidatus Jordarchaeia archaeon
GTGTTTCGTGGACGAGTATTGTTCCTGTGGGTAGTTGTTCTGTGGGTCGTGGGAATTTGCCGGAGCGGTAGAGGCGGTAGGCGGTCTTGTAGTCTATGCCGTGTTTCCTGGCCCAGTCAGCGAGTTTCATAGTATCACATGCCCATATATGGTATTATTTAGTATTAAATCTTTCTACTGTTGTGAACCCTTCAACTTCACTTTTGTACCTGCGGCTTCTGTTCCATGCGGCTATACTAAGGAAGATCTGCCTGTGGGTCTACAGATTGTGGGTAACCGGTTTGATGAGTTGGGGGTGCTTCAGGCTTCCCGAGCCTTTGAGAAGAATTTTCCCTGGAGGGACAAAAGGCCGCCGATATAAAAAGGCTCAACTTGGGTAAAGTGTGGCTCCACCTCAATTTTTCGGATTTGTCGCAGTACTTTTCCTTTTTTGGAGGGATTGATTGGGCTGGATGGGGGGTTTGTGTCCGATATCTGCATTTTTTATGATTCGGGCTTTTGGTGTGGACGGTTAAGGATTTTTGTCCGGATTATTTGGTTTTGTGCCGTAAATGGTTAGTTTTCTTTTTCGTTATGAGGAATATTGTTGTAAGACGGGAATTTTGTGATGGTTTTTGTAAGTTTTTTCCGTATTTTTTTGTGGTTTTTCGGAATGTTTTTTTGAAAATTGTGTTTTTTACGGTCGCTTATATTCCGTTTTTAATTAGTGTTTTCTATTGTATCCTTCTAATTCTTTATTTTATAATGATTTATTTTTCATTATTTCTGAATTTTTATACCCTAAAACATGACCTTTACTTTATAAGCAATAAAAGTGGGAAACTAATATAGTTACAAAGGTTGGAGGTAGATGCATAAATGTTGTTTGCAAAAGAAAAAATTGCCGCGCTTGAGCTGGCAGAGCTCGTAAGCGGAGTAAACCCAAAAGTCAGAGGACAATTGGTGGAAGATCTAATAAGTATGGTTCTGGAAACCGAGAACTCTATGCCCACCGAGTACGCGAAGGGCGTCCTACACCTGTGGAGACGCGGAAAACTGGAAACCAACAACGGTTTAAGAGCCCTATTCAAAGCCGCACTGAGTGTGGAGCCTGAAAAAACCGCTGAGATATGCCTGAAGTACGGATGCAAAGAAGTCGCAGAATTCATTACTGGCTAAATAAAAGGTTCTCCCAGAAAATTTTTGAAACCTTGCCTTGAAATCCTTTTTTTGACAATCTCCTTTTGATTCCTTCTTCCATCTATCCGTGTTTTTGAGTTTTTTGCGGTCTTCTTGAAGCTTTCAAGATTTTTAATAGTGTTCCTTCTCCCTGTAGAGGCATTATTCCCAGGAAAGGTTAATAGCTTAGGAGGGAAATATTTTATCATCGGTTTTCTTGAGAAAGGTGGTTTTATGGCAAGTGAAGGGTCGGGTTCGCCTAGAGGTTTGCCGCTAACCTTTATTGGCGGCGTTCTCCTGTTGGCTATGTTGATAGTTTCTGCGGTGAGTATTTCGGGGGCGGTTCTACTTTACACCAGTTTTCCCCTGAAGCCTTATCCTGTTCATTTTTTGGGAATTAAACTGTTGCCTAATGTGTGGATACCAGTCCCCAACTTTGGTTATGAAGTGTTTACCAATTTTATAAGTGATTTGGGTGTGGGGCCTTCCTCATTCATCTTTAACACTGGTATGATTGTTGCAGGCGTCCTCGCCGTGCTGATGTTTCCCACCCTGCTTAGGCCACTGGGAAATACCGGGAAAGCGAAGATAGGGGTCGCATTTGGAATTATTGCTGGTGTAGGCTTGTCTGGTGTGGGAGCCTTTCCAGAAAACACAGGTTTCTACCATGTGTTGTTCGCTTCCATATTCTTTATTTCGATTTTTATTGCGGCGGGTGCTCTCAGCTATGCCAACGAGTCAGCCTCGTTCTTTTCAAAGACTGTTCAGAGATTGGGCTACTTCGTATTTCCCGCGGGTCTTGTGTGCACTGGTCTTATTCTAATTTTCGGGCCTCTTCCAGAATGGGTTCTGCTACTCTTATTACTAATTTGGGCTCTACCACTAAGCATAGAAATGTTGGCTAAAGGGGCCCATCTCTGATAGCAAGCTTTAGACCCTAAGACTCACTCCCCACCTAACACCTTTTTCATAGAAAAAAATATAACTAGTTTAACAGCGAATATTTGAGGAGTATGATTTCCATGGTGTGGTGATCTCTGTGGCAAATAAAAAACTTGGTTTAGGGAAAAAGTTACCTTTGACCTTTGTGGGCGGTATTATTGCCTTTTTGGGCATAACTATTGCGGTTGTTTGCATTTTGGGTGCAGTTTTCCTTTATACTAGTGCTTCTCCGGTTATGCCTTACTCAGTTAAGATATTCCTCTTTAGGACTTGGGTTCCTGTTCCCAACTTTGGATACTCTTGGACTCGCCAAGCTATCAGCGACTTGGGAGTGGGCCCCACTTCCTTCATGTTCAACGTAGGTCTAATTATTACTGGTATACTATATCTCCCATTCCTTCCGACGGTTCTTAAGCCTTTGGAATACACTAGAACCGCCAAGATTGGAATAATAATAGGTTGGATTGCGTGTGCCTCCCTCATCGGCATAGGCGTTTTTTCAGAGGTGGCATCATTCTACCATAACCTCTTCTCCATATTGTTCTGGATTCTCATCGCACTAACAGCCGGTATCCTAAGTTTAGCTATGCGTTCATCATCCTTCTTCTCAAAAACAATGCAGCGTATCGGCTACTTTGAGTGGGCAGCGGGCTGGACACTGGGAGTCCTCACCCTCCTCTACGGCGCTATTCCCGAATGGCTCATGCTCCTCACACTAACTATCTGGATTTACGCCCTAAGCATAGAAATGATGATTAAAGGAAGAAAAGTACAAATGTAATAGAATTCTTAAAATCAGATTCCACATTCGTGTTGGCCTATAAACTTAAAAGATATACTCAAACAGCCCAACATTATTTTTTTCCAATAAATAAAAATCTATCAAGTTTTTGGTAAATTCTAGTTAGGCTCATTTGTAAGATTTGTGGGCCTTCACTTCCTTTGGGTAGATGATGTTTTTAAAAGTTTGAACTATTTTAAAAGGCACAAAAAATTCTGGGCTAAATCCGTTCCTGGCGGTTTATATTTTTCCTCCAACCCTTTATTAGTTGATACGCACTAAAAATTGAGGCGGCTTATGCGAAAAGATTGTCCAGAAACATCATGACCAAGAAGCCTATGATGACTCCTATGGTGGCTTCTCTCTCAAATCCTCTTGAGTGGCTCACTGGTATCATCTCGTCACTTACCACCCATATCATGGCTCCCGCAGCAAAAGCGAGTGCGAAGGGAGAAAACTGGTGCGCTATACTCACAATAGTGACACCGATTATTCCTCCCACTGGTTCCACAAGGCCGGACATTGTTGCGTATCCTGTTGCTCTCCACCTGCTATATTCTTCACGTAGTAGTGGTAGAGCCACCGCCAACCCTTCGGGCATGTTTTGAAGTCCGATTGCTGTGGCCAGTGCCAGTCCTGCGCTTATATCTCCGGCTCCAAAACCCACACCCACCGAAAGTCCTTCTGGAAAGTTGTGTATGGTTATGGCAAGGATAAGCAGCCATACCCGCCTCAGTTTTGGAGTTAATTCCGTAGATTTTGTTAAACCATGCAGGTGGGGAACCAGACGGTCCACAACCAGGATGAAAACTACTCCGCACCCGATTCCCCCCATGGCCATCCAGATTCCCCCAACTTCAATAGCGGGCAGTATAAGACTGAAAAATGAAGCAGCCAACATTACGCCCGCTGCAAAGCCCAACATAGTGTCCAATACCCTCAGAGAAACCGTTCTGACAAATAAAACGGGTATGCATCCGAAACCAGTGGCGAGACCCGCAATAAGACTTGCTGAGGAGCCCCATAATATTAAATTCTGGTTAAACTGTTGCTCATAAAAAAACCAAAACACAATTAGCCGATACATTTTCTCAGCAACACAAGTTTCTGTCCCGTAATATTGTGCAAAAAAAGAAATGAAGGAAAAAATGAGAAATAATTTTTTTACAGCTTCAGTGTTCTCTTTGCATTCTCACTCAGAATTTTGTCGATTTCTTCCTGTGTGAATTTCAGGCCGTACTCTTTTGCTTTTTCCGGAATGTTTTTAACCCAGTTGACCCAGGCGTCGTCACCCATAACTGTCAAGAGGTAGGGCCAGTCTGTGCCAAACATTATCCTGTCCTTGAGAGGAGGCCCCAGCAGAGAGGGAACGTTAAGCAGGTTTCTCAAATTGGTTAACCAGTACTGGGGCATACCTGCGGCAGCTACCTGATGGGCAGAGATTTCTGCGTAAACATTGGGTCGGGCAGTCATTATCTCCGCTGCTTTGAGAGTCCAGTTCAATCCGCCGAAGTGAACCATAACTATTTTTAGATCCGGAAAGTTTGCCGCAACACTGTCTAAATATATGGGGTCTGCGTATTTGGACTCCATGGGAGCGGAGATTACCGCTGCAGTGTGTGAGTAGAGGGGCACGTCAAGCTCCACACATTTCTCATAAAGCGGGAAGTATTTACGGTCATCGGGGTAATAACCAGCGGTGGGGTGGAACTTAAGCCCCTTCATTCCCCACTCTTCCACGGCTTTTTCTAAAAGTTTAACTGCTCTCTCTCCTCTCCTCGGGTCTATGGCGCAAAGGGCGGCCAGCTTATCTGGGTACTCATCAGCCTGTTTTGCGACCCACTCGTTCATCTCCTCCACCGACCACTCCGCCTCGCCAACAATAGACATGCCCCAGTCAACCCCCATAACTAAAGCCTTATCAATGCCTGCACTATCCATCACTGTAACGAATACTTCAGCGTTAGACTTCCAAAATTGGGGCAACATCTGTTCAGCCACCATTTTTTTGGGCATGCCCAGAGACTTGGCGTAATTGTCGGCTACGAAATCCCAGAACTTGTCAGACCACATGTTCTTGTGGGCTAAATGCCCATGCACACTAATTACCACACCAAAAACCTCCCTAATTTAAAAGAATAAAAAGGGAAAAGAGTTTTGGTCACCTTTTTTGGATGTTTCTATCCTAGTGCGTTTTTTGCTGCTTCAATTATGGGTATTGCGAATTCTTCAGCTGTTATTCCTGAACATTCGAAGCCCGGCATCGAGAACACATTTTTAACCACTTCTTTTATCGCAGCACTGTTCATCGCCATAGTGCCCTTAAGCATTTCCGCTACTACTTGGTGCCCATGTGGTGGTCTGAACAGAAAGTCTCCAGTTATAAGCACATCGTCAATCATCCCATTAGGGTCGACTGCTACGTGCGCCTGAATAAGTTTTGCAGCTTTGTATTCTCTGGAGCCAACTCTATCCTCGCTGGGTAGAGTCTTCTTCCATTTCTCGCTGGAATACCTAAAAACAAATTTATCATCCAACATGTACTTTGTTAAACTATCAATGTCTGCCAGTTCTTCGGGTGTCCGCTCACCGGGCTCCGCTTCTATGCCAAGTTTATCCTTCACTGCTTCTAATAGGTACTCGATTATTTCTTCCTCGTCCATCATTATTTTGCCGTCTTTCTCAATGCTGGCAGCGTAATCCCTCAAATCCTTAATTATTTTATCTTTAGCCTTCTCCGGAGGGTACTTAATCACTTCCGCCATCATCTCGGGGTCTGGGGAAATCCTGTTTATGAAGGTAAATACCAGCATGGTGTTAAATATTTTTGAGACAGAGTGTCCGCTCAGCTTCCTCTCACCGGTCTTTATATCGCCCGGATGTTTATACCATAATCCTTCAATTCCCGCCTTCTTGTATAATCCGAGTGTTATGTCGCCCACGATGAGTCTTGCGGCTTCCTCCATGTTATCCAGCTTATTTGTTATTATCGACCAAACCATTGATCCTGGTGATGCAAAGTATGTTCCCGCACCTTGACCTCTAAACCTTCTGCTCAGCTCCACTTTGTGCTTTTTAATTCCCTCAATGTTTACCACAGAGTCAATATCCTCATAGTAGCCCATGGCCACGCAGGGCCTATCCGCAATCCAAACAGACACGGTGTCTGGAATTTTGCCCATTATTCTATGTTTAAAAGTGGTCGCCGCAGAAGCCAGGGCTTCGGCTGCTCCTCCACGCAGAAGAGTAAAACGAGCCTTCTCCATTTATCTCTCTCCCTAATTATTCCTTAAGTAGTTTAGTATGGGCAACTCGGATTTAAAAAGGATTTGGTGCAACTGCAAGCACAGTTTACTCAAGGCTTCTCCCAGCTGTGGGCGGCATGGTTTTGTAACTTATTTCTTTTACCACTGGCAATGGATTTTTCCAGCCTAAAAGCCAAATTTAAGGAACGAATTGAACCAATTTCCACGCGACCTGAGCCAGCCCACGATAGAGAAAAAACCTATAATTGCACCACAAAAATGCAAAAGGGGCTTCTTAAGGGTTTCTTTCAATTTTTCAAAAATAGGCTTGCTTTTGAGGTTAGGCAGTGGCGGCTTCGTTCTCTGAGAGACTTTTGGAAATGGCTTCTATATCTTTTTCTAGTTCTTGGATTTTGTTTCTCAGCATATTTATAGTTTCTTGGTTATCTGCGAGTTGCAGGGGTTTTGTGCAAGTTGGACATTTGAACTCTGCATCTGCGGCTTGGTCGAAGGTGAGCCTCTGACAGGTTTTCATTCCACAGTGATAGAATGTGTTGCTTTTCTCGTATTCGATTCTTTCTCTTAAACTTTTAATTGCAAGCAGGGCTTTATGCTTGAACGTTGCAAAACTGCACTTTAAGGGGAGAAGCTTCCACAGAAATATTATGTATCCCGTGTTGGGGTCTCGAACCATTCTATAGGTTGCTATGCGTGAATCGTACAGTTTGTACAGAATCTTTCTAATCTCCTTGAAAGGCATGTTTGTCTCTGCACCAATCTTCTCCTCAGTGGTTTCAAAATCTGTCGACAGCTGCTCCAGCACCGCCACGAAATTTTCGTCAAATTCATCTCCAATAATGGTTCGGTAATCCTGTATTATCGTCTCATAGAGGGGATGCAACTGTTTGGGTATTTGACCGTGATTTGAGGCTTCTACACTCATTTATAATCCCTCCTTTTAAAAGAAACTTAAAAACTGCTTGTCCCCTTGAAATATTTTTAGAAAAAAGAGTGATTTTAAATTTTTTGGTTAAAACGCCTTTATATTCTTTAACTATATTTATCTACTTATTTTAATTCATTTAAACTAATTAATATAAATTCTTTAATGTATTAAAAATAAATATTAAAAATAATAAATTTTCCCAAAAGTATTTAGCCCGACAATGCCAAATTTAAGCCGATCCCCACCTGCTACACTAAAAGCAGAGCAAAAAGCCCCTTTTTTCCCACATAAAGAGGAAAAACAGTGAGAAGCAAGCAACGATGAACCAAATTTAACATTGTCAAGGTAGAAAAAAATATATTCCCCATTAAGTTAACTTTAATTAAGCGACAAGGGAAAGCAACCAGAACAACAACAAATATTACTTATCCGTTTAGCCCAGAAAAATTAGAGGAGACCAAAAATTATGAGTCAGGTTAAGCGCATCATTATCCTATCCCTTTTCATTATCCTCGTAACTGGATTAGGTTTCAGCCAAACACATTATGGGGTAAAACAAACATCAAATGTTAACTGGCTACTTTTGACACCAACCACCAGCAGTTACAGTGGGGATTCAAACACTCAAATAGCTTCCCTAGAAAAGGTTACCTTCACCCACATGCCTCTGGACGATGAAGCCTACGACTACATAAGACCCCTAGGAAACCTGAACCCTCCCTACCACACTTTTCCCACCGACCACATATACTTTGGACTAAAAAACGAAACCTACAATATATATGCGCCAGCCAAAGGAATTATAACACAGATTAATAATTGGACTGCTGAGAGGGGAGGAGCCTACCAAGACTACTCTTTACAAATAAAACATTCACTCACTTTTAAAAGCTATTTCCACCACATGTCAGGCCTAGCAGACTGGATACTGGAAAAAGTTGGAGAAGTAACAGAATTTACCCCAGTCTTCATACCAGTTGAAGCAGGACAAGTCATAGGATGGGCAGAAAAGCAACCCGGAGGATCCCAGTGTCTGGATTGGGGAGCAATCGATGATAAGATTACACTAAGCTTCATACACCCTGAAACCTACTTCCGGGGCGTCGTCCATGGCGACGTAAATGTGCACGCGGTTTGCCCATTGGACTACCTTGAAGAAAGCCTAAGGGAGAAAGCTTACCAGAAAGTCATTAGATTAGATGAACCCAGGGGTGGAAAAATAGACTACGACCTTCTAGGTAGGGCAAGCGGAAACTGGTTCCTTGAAGGAAGCCCATCGGGAATCTGGAACAATAGCGCTCTTCTTGCCCTCGTCTACCATGTTCATAATGCGTCCCAGATGGTTGTATCTGTTGGGGGAAACGTATTAGCACCGCTTCCAATAGGGGTGTTCAACGCTACAGGTCCAGACTTTAGAGGGGTATCCGCTGAGAGTGGCAAAACCATATACCATTTGGTTGGAGATTTTCCGGAGAGTGTCAAAGGTCAAAATTACACTCTTGTAGTGCAAGTTGTGGGTGATGAGAGAATAAGGGTTGAGGCGTTCACCGGACACCAAGGAGAAGTAAACTTTACTGAGAACGCTGTGTTCTACTGTAGAACCGGCCCCTATGCTCCCCTATACTTTGAAAGATTAATTACTCTAAGCTTGGCTATTTTAAACCAGCATTCCACAAGTTTTAAGGCCGCCCTAATAGTTTTGGGTGCGGCGGGCGGAGTGGCAGTACTTCTAGCCCTAACTTTCGTACTGCTCAAAAAAGGGCACCAATGAGGGAAAAAAATCGATTTTTTTCCTCGGCATCCCAAGTCTCACCGGAGAGCATGGATCTGATCATCTTTGTGGTGTAAATCTGTGGAGTATTATCTTCCCCTCCTGCGTCTCTATTTCGGTATATTCAAGTTTTACTGGTTGTCCGATTTTTAGTTCCTGGATTGGTTTTCCTATGTAGGTTAGGATTTTGAATCCCTCTTTTAATTCCACTATCCCAATGGTTTCGTCGCGGAAATAGATGCCCCCCGCATTTATTGTGTAGGCGTACAGCGTCCCTTCCCCACTTATTTCCACCCATTCCAAGTTTTTGGAGCCGCAGAAGGGACAAAAATCTCTTGGCGGATATACGTGCTTTTCACAATTTTTGCATTTTGGAACTTTAAATTTCCTGTTCTGCAGTTCTTGGAAGAACCTCTTCAACCCTCCTACCTCCTCTTAATTATTACCACCATGTTTCCATTCATCATCCCGTGCTCCGCGTGCACCAGTCCGGTTTCTGCATCCTGAACCTGTCTCCTCCCCGCCTCTCCCCTCAGTTGGGCCACTATTTCGTATATTTCTGCAAGAGGCGTCACGTAGGGAGGGTGTCCCAGGGAGAGTCTCCCCCCTGAAGGATTTATGGGCGTGTCTCCGCTTATTTTTGTACGTCCCTCAACCACTGCCTCCGCCGCCTTTCCCTTTTCATAAAAGCCCAGTTCTTCATAAACCATAAGTTCAGTACCGCTGAATGGACCATAAACCTCTGCCACGTCCACATCCTTTAGCTCAACTTGGGCTTGTTTCAAAGCTTCTCGGGTAGCTCCCCTCAAAGAAGGAATTTCGGTGACTGATTGATAAACTGGGAAAAAGCTCGTGGGATCATGTGCCTCCCCTATCCCCGCTATGTAGCAATCGTCCCTTCCCAAATCTTTAGCGGTATTCTGGTCGGAAATGATTATTGCCGCTCCTCCCTCAGATACTGGGCAACAGTCAAGAAGATTTAGTGGGGGACACACAGGTTTAGAGTTAAGCACGTCCTCAACTGTTATGGGTTCTCGGAACTGGGCCCGCGGATTCAAAACAGCGTTCTCCCTCAAGACAACTGGCAAGTGGGCCATGTCTTCCCTTTTGACGCCATATTCATACATGTATCTCTGGGTGGCCATAGCATAATAGGGAACAGCTCTGGTTAAGCCGTACCTGCAGTCGTAGGGCCCAAAGAGCCCATTAACCAAATGTGTGAGGCACATGTGGCGTGAAATATTGAAGGCTTCTCGGGTCACAAGCTTTCCGACGCGTAGATTAAGAGCGTTCCACATTTTTCCAGTAGTATTTCGTAGGCTCCATACTTTAGGGCGGCTAGGCTGCTCATCCCACCAATGTCCACCGCGACTTGTACCCTAGCATTTATGTTTAGGTATTCTCCCATTCTCTGGGGAGCAAATCGATCAATATCTTTAGCATCAGTAAAGTATCCCTGAGGCGTGGTTATAATTCCTCCTATGTCCTTTGGCTCCAAGTTGGCATCATTGAGCGCTTCCCTTACAGCTTGCTGAGCGAGCATAGCCGAGTTAGCATCCCAGTGGGATTTAATCTCAGTTAACCCAACTCCAATAATGAATATTTTCAAAAACTCACCTCCCACCAGGGGATGAGGTTCTTCTTAGACTTTTCAAAGGCAACTAGTACTTCAATTTTGTGGAAAGATGCGGATACTTATTTTTTGGAACAGTTTGGCTCAAACCCATCTCCTTTATCGTGTTAAAAAAATGGTTTATCTGCCGTAAAAATACGTCATTTTTCCAAAATGTTTAAATAGGGGAAAGGCGCCAAAAAAATCAATAAACCCAAAAAAAGGAGAAAGAAAAAGGAGAAGGGCAAGGTGGAAGAAAACAACAAAAACACACCAATATTAGACAGAAGAAACAGAAGGCTCTTCAGAGACAGAACCAAACACAATCTAATAATTATTCCAGTAATCCTAATTTTAGCCTGTCTTCTAGCTTTACCCCTACTAAGCTCAATACAAGCAACCACCCCACTGAATTCAAACACCATAAACCCATACAGCGCACTATCCAATGCATACCCAATCGGCAACACAAAACTGGCAACCCTACTCAACAGTCCCGCAAGTACAAGCATGTCTCTCACTGGAAATATGACCGTAACAGGCAACAACACCCTAAACGGAGTCTTCTCCCTCTCAAACGCCCAACAAGTAGTTCTCGGTTCACCCCTCTACGCCAATGGAACAATGACCATTACAGGCGACAAAATCGAATTAGGAAAAACCTGCACAGCAGGAGGAAACATAACAATACTAGGAAACAACACCTCGCCAGCAATCAACGCAGTTAACGGAACCCTCAACGTTGGAAACAAAAACACGGGAAGCGAAGTCTACTTCAACATAACAAAATACTACCAATACGTTGAATCCTACGGAGGCGGCTACATAGGAGACTGGAACAACCAATCAGAAGACCTAATCATTCTGAACAACGACGCTATCAGGGTTTACAGCGGTGAATTATACCTGTACAGTGAGAGCGATGAGTTTCCATTAACCAACTGGGTTAGCATTCAGATAAATCGTGACTGGTTCAACATGAGTATGAATGTTCTACTTTTGGGGAACATATATGCTAGAGTTAACCTATGGGGCAATCCTTCTTATTCAAAAGCGAATTACAGCGGAATTGTTAATGTAACACAGATGGCGTTAAACGGAGAATTTCCTGACCTTTTGATAATTGATGTCAATGAGATAATTTTAGATATGGGTGAAACGCCAGTAAGGTATTTGCAATTTGGTGGTGGTACGGTTTTTGATTCGTGGGGTGACTGGTTTGCTGTGGGAACCAGCGGTGGTGCGGGTGGCGTAATGGTTCTTAACAACTCCTATGTGTATATGAACTCTAGCCAATCCATTGTTTACAGGTTTCTAAAGAATGATGCGCAGGCCGCGATAACTCTTGAGAAGAGCTCTAGTTATCCAACGGCGAGAATGTATATTTCAACTACGAATCAGAGTGTGACCGGGTTTGGTACCAGTAACTCCACTGTTATCACTAATGGTGGCATTTCAACGTCAGGCTTCTCTGATATTAGGAACATAACCAAAATAACGCAGGGCTCATTGTCATTTCAGGGAAATATGCTGATGAATGGAAATGTTACGGTTCAAGGGGATATAGGAGTTCTGGGCTACAATAAAATACTCTCTCCCCTGACTGTGACTGGCTCACTGAACATAAACGGTGGTGCAATGACTGGACAGGTGGTTTTGACGCTCAGCGGGGGCTCCATGGTAACAGACGGCGAGATGAGTATAGACGACGGTGAAATGAGCATCCTAAAAGGAACAATGCAGATGAACTCCACAGGAATATACATTTACGGCGCTACAAACACTTCAATCAAAGGCACAATAACCTCAACCGGCGTAATGGAAATCACTGGAAATTGCTCAATAATGGGGAACATTGGCATCTCAGGATACAACTACATGCAGGGAAACATTAATATCCTATCACTCCTGAGCCTAAGTGGCGCCATGGTTACAGATGGAGACATGGCCATAAATGACGGTCAAATAAGTATCCTCAGCGGAACTATGATTATGAACTCCACTGGTTCGTACATAACTGGGGACGCAATCACGGTTACGGGGGAGGTTGACTTTGATGGCGACGCCACCATAACGGGAAACATTGGCATCTCAGGATACAACTACATGCAGGGGAATATAATTGTGGCTCAGCTTAGCCTTGAAGGAGTTATGGTGACCGAAGGTGACATGATCATAAACAACGGCGAGATTAGCATAATAGCCGGATCTATGGTTATGAATAGCACCGGCTCGTTCATCACAAGTTATAACAGTATCACGGTTACGGGGGAGGTTGACTTTGATGGCGACGCCACCATAACGGGAAACATTGGCATCTCAGGATACAACTACATGCAAGGTCAGATAACTGTTGAAGGCTACATGAACATTAACAACGGCTTGACTACTGGCGATATAACTCTGACCATTAGCGGCACCATGGAGACCACTGGCTCCATGACCATTACGGATGGCGAGATAAGCATTCCCAGCGGGGGCATAGTGATGAACTCCACGGGCTCCTACATTGTGGGGGGCACGATCACTGTTAGCGGCAGCCAGATAGCTTCGCAGGGAACCACGGAGATAGACGGCCAAATCACCATGTCTGGCGACATTGGAATCTCTGGGTACAACTACATGGAGGGCTTGATAACTGTAAGTGGGTACATGGACATTAACAGCGGCTCAACTACCGGCGACATAACCCTGGTTATTGGTGGGACGATGGAGACCACAGGTTCCATGACCATTACGGATGGCGAGATAAGCATTCCCAGCGGGGGCATAGTGATGAACTCCACGGGCTCCTACATTGTGGGGGGCACGATCACTGTTAGCGGCAGCCAGATAGCTTCGCAGGGAACCACGGAGATAGACGGCCAAATCACCATGTCTGGCGACATTGGAATCTCTGGGTACAACTACATGGAGGGCTTGATAACTGTGGAGGGCTACTTGAATATAAACAATGGTTTGACAGCGGGTACGATTACCCTAAATATTGATGGTACAATGGAGACTACTGGAACTATGAGCATAACCAATGGTGAGATGAATATCCCTGATGGCCACATTGTCATGAATGCTCTAGGCTCGTTTATCACTGGGAACACTATAGCGGTTACGGGTGACCAAATAGCTTCTCTGGGAATAACAGAAGTTAACGGCGACATAACCATACAAGGCGAAATTAGCATCTCCGGCTACAACTATATGCAGGGGAATGTGAATGTGGGTCAGCTGAGTTTGGACGGCGTGATGGTGACTGATGGAAGCATGGCTATAACCAGCGGTGCGATAAGCATCTTGAGCGGAAGCATGACCCTGAACTCCACGGGTTCCTACATCATGGGGGAAACCATAACCGTCACTGGAACAATAGGCTTCGGTGGCGACGCCGCCATAACGGGGAACATTGGGCTCTCCGGCTACAACTATATGCAGGGGAATGTGAGTGTGGGTCAGCTGAGTTTGGACGGCGTTATGGTGACTGATGGAGATATGAGTATAATTGGTGGAGAGATAGGTATTTTGAGTGGAAGTATGGTTCTGAACTCTACGGGTTCATTCATAACGGGTGATGTCATAACTGTTACTGGAGAGATTAGTTTTGATGGTGATGCCACGATAACTGGTGACATTGAGCTTTCGGGGTACAACTATATGGAGGGCTTGATAACCATTCAGGGCTATTTGAACATAAATGGCGGTTTGACTACTGGTGAAATAACCCTAATTATTAATGGTACAATGGAGACCACTGGTACTATGAGTATAACTAGTGGCGAGATAAACATTCCAGGTGTGACTATGGTTGTGAATTCTACGGGTTCATTCATAATGGCTGATGCGATCAGTGTTACGGGCGACCAGATAGCTTCGCAGGGAACCACGGAGATAGACGGCCAAATCACCATGTCTGGCGACATCGGAATCTCTGGTTACAACTACATGGAGGGCTTGATAACTGTGGATGGAAGTATGAACATTAATTATGGTTTGACTAGGGGTACACTGAGTCTGGTTGTTGATGGTGCAATGGAGACTACTGGCTCTATGACTATAGTTGACGGTGAGATAAGTATTCCTGATGGGCGAATAGTTATGAATGGTACGGGCTCCTACATTACGGGCGACACGATTACGGTTACCGGCAGCGAGATAAATTCTTTGGGAAAAATTGAGGTTACGGGCGATATGACTATGCGGGGCGATTACTTCGAGATTGGTGGAATGAGCTACATTAAGGGTCCTGTTACCGTTTCTGGATCGCTGGACATCAATGGTGGCATGATGAAGGGGACAGGAACAATAGTGGTATCCAACGGTTACATGCAAACAGTGGGCAAAATGAAAATTAGCAACGGAGTGATAGAAGTGCTAGATGGGAAAATAGTGATGGATTCTACGGGAACCTATATTGGTAGTGCGACCAGTATTACGGGGGACCTAAACGTGGCGGGCACCATAGTAAATTCGGGTCTGGTGTCTATGAGTGGCAATTTCCAGATATTGACTCCCTTAAGTATCACTGGTTCTATGGTGACGGTGGGTGTTACAAGTATGGGAAATCTTGGTGCTATTAACGGCATTTTGGTGATTACGGGAAACGTTGTAATGTCAGGTGCGACAGTAATTAGCGGCGACAACAATGTTATTGGCTCCATGACAATCACTCCCCTAGGAGTGTCTATTAATGGTATAGTGGGTCTAACTGGAATAGTTCACACCACAGGTGGTCTACCTACCATGTCTCCTTCGACGTCTCTGGAGGTTTACGGTGGCTCAATGATGGGAATACCCTTACCGCACGTGGCTCTCATTTCGGATCCACTTACGCTGCTAGCTCTGGGCATTCTGGGAATAGGTTCTGTGTATGTGGTAATAAGAACCGTTTATATGGGAGTCAAAGAACGGCGCACCCTTGTTCCTAGGATTAGAAGCATCGGACACGCGTTGCGGGATTCTGGCAGGCGTTTAAGCGATAGTGCGAGAAGGATTTCAAGGAGGATTAGGAATAGGTGAGGCTGAGTGAGAAGTGGTGGGGTAGTGATAGAAATGGCGGATACTCGTTTGTTTGAGCGTTTCCGTTTCTGGGGCTGGATAGTTACAGACGTAGTCGTTATTGCTTTCTTTGTGGTTCTGGGTCTCTCGATGGTGTTTGGTGTGGGGATTAATGGGATTTTTACTCTGCCTTTAATTTCTCTGGTACTGGTAGGGTTGGCTGTGTTTTTCATTGTTGGACTCGGGTTTGAAATTTATGGTAGCGTAAGAATTTGGCTCAGCAGACGGAGATCTACGCCAGAAGCTTCTACTGGGCGCTCGGCAAAAAGAGCCCGAACATCGGGTGATACGAGGAATCCATTTAGAAGCCTTATTAACAGGCTTAGGAGTTAAATGGTGGCTTGACTGGGTCTGAGGGCCAAATTTGTTTGCTACCTTTTTTATTTTTAAATTGGAAATTTAATTTGCTTTCCAGAAGGAGGAAAATTGGGAAGTATTTTTTGCTTTTTAATAACGTTTATATATACTTTCCAGTTGTAGTTTTCTTAAAGTTTGTTGGGCGTGGTTGGTTTGCCTGGTAAGCCTAGGAGGTTTGAGCCTGAGGAGTTTGTTAAGGTGACTTTGCGGGTTCCTAAGGGTCTTTATGATAAGGTTTGGGGTTATGCTAGTCGTTATGGTTTTTCTTTTAATGAGGCTGCGGATCGTTTAATGGCCTTAGGCATTGGAGATTCGGAGTTTGCTGATCGGGAAGCGATGTGGACGAATAAATTCTTCTCCGAGTTTCAGAAATCAGAGATGTTTTCAGAGTTGAGGGACATTTTCAGAGAGGGGTTAGTTGAATTTTTGAGGAATTATTTTGAGAGGGACCCTGAAACCCTTGCTAAGGAAATCATTGCTTATGCGGGGAGCCATTTTGATTATTTCCGGGAACTTTTAAAGATTGAAAAGAAGCGGCTGGCTAAGGCCATTGCTGGAGATAGTGTTGAGGTGGAGCAAAAGTTTACAGAGTTTTTCGAGTTGCTGGACTGGGTTTGGGGCTGGATACGCCACAGTCACAAATCCAAAAATCAGAAGCAATAAATGCAAGAGTTGAATTGCCCAAAGAATTTTTACTCCCTTGGAGAACCTTGAAAAACGGTAGGAGCATGAGAAAAAACATACTAAAAAGCATGCTTTACTTCCCGGGATTAAAGTAGGGGGGGGTTCCTCGCTTATGATTCCTGTAAGCATTTGTGGCCATTTTTCGTTGTGTTTCGGTTTTTTTGGCAAATCTCAACTATTTTTTTGGGAATTTGACTATTTTATGTCCGCTTATTTTGAGCCTGCCATGAAGGACATTCATTAAAAAAAGAGAGAATATTAGAGAGTAGGGGTTGGTGTTTGTTTTTATTCTCTGACTATTAGGTAGATTATAAGTCCAATGATTCCTAGTAGTAGAACTATTATGAGCCAGAGTGCTCCTTCCATGCCTCGCTCTTCGGCGTCTTTGTACACCCAGACTGCTAAGACTATCGCTATTACGCACCATACTATCAGTATCATTAATGGTATGAATGCGAATAGTTCGAAGCCGAACTGAAGTGGGATAATTTTTATCTCCTCCATAATCAATTTTTGCTTCTATGCTAGAAGGTTTCTAATATTTAAAGTGTTCGCAATCGCGAGTTTATAATATAAAAATTTGTTGAATCTCTTATTTTTCAGTTTGCTATGAAAATGTGTTTTCTTTCTTTGTTTAAGAAGCGTAGCTTATGTAGGTTTTTAAAATATTAGGTGTTGCACAATTTTTGACTGTTTTCCTGGTTCTGCTATTTCAGGTGTGCTAGTAATTGGTTTCTTTTTTATTTGAATACTGGTTTTCTCTTTTCTATGAAGGCGGTTAGTCCCTCAATGAGGTTTTCTCTCTCTTCCACTGCGAATTTCATGAAGATTTCTTGTTCCAGTTTTAAGCCTTCTTCTAAGGGTAGGTCTCGGCTTTTGTTCGCCAAGTATTTCATGTATTTTAGGCCGCCGGGATTTTTTTCCGCGATTCTCAGGGCTAGTTTCTCCGCTTCTTCCATTAGTTTGTCAGCGGGCACCACCTGGTGGACTAGTCCCATGGCTTTGGCCTCTTCTGCGGAGACCCATCTGCCTGTGAATAGTAGGTATTTTGCGTTTTGGTCCCCTATTTTTCTAGGCAAACGTTGAGAGCCTCCTCCACCCGGAATCAGGCCGAAGTTGGAGTGATAGTCTCCTATTCTGGCATTGTCCGCCATTAATACGATGTCGCAGCAGAGAATGAGTTCCAAGCCCCCGGCCAGGGCGAAGCCGTTTACCGCAGCAATTACGGGCAATCTGGTTTTTTCACAGTTGCTGAAGGCCTCATTTAGGGTGGTAATCATTTCCCAGCCCTTCTCAAAACCCTCATCAAGTAGGGACCTTACAAATTTTAGGTCTGCGCCTGTGGAGAATGTTCCACCAGAACCAGTAATAATCAGAACCCTAATCTTGCGGTTATCTTCCAGGCTCCGCACAGCTTCCAAGAACTCCTTTGCCAGTTGGTAATTCCAGCTATTCATAGCCTCGGGTCGATTTAGAGTTATTTTCGCTATTCCTTTTTCTTCGTCTTTCTCAAGAATTAAACACTCATAAGACATGCATCAATTTCCTCCAGTAACCATTTTTAAATAGACGCGTTTCCACTCATTCGATTCAAAATAAGATATATTCTTTTCGCATAGTTTAGAATTGCACAATTGATTCGGTGCTGTCTTTTATAGCCTTTTAGGTTTATGCAGCCCTTTTTGATAAAAGCGAGAAACATCCCCTCAATAAGGCTCGGTTTTTACGATTATACGACCATTTTTCCATATGTGTTTAAAGCGTAAACAAGAAGGGCAACGCGTTAACTGCACATAGTTGGAAAAATATAGACGTCGAATATTTTTGCTCGGGGTTTGGCCTTTCCTTATTTCCTGGCTAGGTGAATGGAAATGCTTGGTTTGGGTAAAAGGTGAGTGTTTAAAATTGTTATTTGCCTTTTTGTGTGTTCTTTGATTTTTTAGGGATTGGTGTTTTTAGGCTTTTTTGCTAGCTCCATTTCTCTCAGTTTTCTTCTAAAAACTTTTCCCACAGCGGTTCTGGGAATTGCGTCAATGAATTCTACTATTCTGGGCCACTTGTATCCTGCCATTTTTTCCTTTGACCAATCAATGATTTCCTGTTCCTTAATTTTGCCCTTGTACTCGTCTTTAAGTACCACGAAGGCCTTAATGTTTTCTCCAATTTTGGGGTCCGGGACGCCAATTACTACGCATTGCAGTACTGCAGGATGATTTAACAGTTCGCTTTCCACATCGTCGGGCATAACCTTGTAGCCCTTATACTTGATTATGTCTTTGAATCGCCCCATTATGTAGAAGTAGCCATTCTCATCCATTCGGGCCAAGTCACCCGTGTGAAGCCAGCCATCCTCAGTTATTGTTTCCCTCGTCTTTTCAGGCTGCTTCCAGTAGCCCTTCATCACCTGTGGTCCTCGAACCATAAGTTCGCCTACCTCCCCTGGCGGAAGTTCCCGTGTTCCAGTTTCAAGGTCCACAACTTTTGCGTCGGTGTCTATTATTGGTATTCCTATACTGTTTCCTATTTTGGGCAGCCATGGAGGCTGGCTGTGGGTTACTGGGCTGGCCTCTGATAGACCATATCCCTGACCCACATCGAGGTTTGTGACCTTTTTCCACTTATCAGAAATCACAGTCTGCAGAGTATCTGCGCCGGATATTGCCAGTTTTAAAGAGGAGAGATCGTACTTTCCAAAACTGGGGTGGTTTACCAAAACAAAATACATGAGTGGAATTCCCAGAAAAGCTTCACTTTTGTACTTTTCAATGTCCCTCATTACCACTTCGGGGTCGAATCCTGCATACATTATCATCATTGATTTTGCATATATGTAGGATTGAACCATGGTGAATCCGAAAACGTGGCACATGGGCAGAGTGGCAATAACTGTGCCCTTACCTGCTCTGGATCTGTCATCTCCCCACTGTGCATGGGCGCTGGCTATTACGTCTGCCACTATGTTATAGTGGGTAAGCATCACCCCCTTGGGTAACCCTGTGGTTCCTCCACTATACATTAGTGCACAGACGTCCTCCTTCGGGTTTATTGTGACATCTGGGGGTTTGGGGGGGTACTTTTCAATCATATCTGCGAAGTTTATGGTTCCCGGTATTTTCTCGCCCACTACTATTACGTTTTCTAGTTCCACCTCCTCCCTTGTTTTCTCAACCACGGGGTAGAGGTTAGAGGTACAGATGAGTGTATCTATAATTCCACTATCTCTCACAATGTGGGCGATGTCTGGGGATTTAAGTAGAGGGTTTACGGGAGTGACCGCTCCCCCCGTCTGGGTGATTCCATAAAGGGAAAATACAAATTCGGGAGTGTTTGCCATAAATACTGCTACGGAGGAATCTTTTCCCACCCCAAGGTCTGCCAGCGCCGCAGCAATTTTGTCACTGTAGTACATTAGTTCACGGTAAGTGTACTTCTTTTCCTGAGGAGTATAGTAGACCGCCACATTATTAGGATAATTCTCCGCAGCATCCCTTCCAAAATAATGTATAGGTATTTCAGGATACTTAATAGTCCGAGGAATGTTTACCTTCTTTCCCTCATAAGTAGCTTCTCGGTACCATTTCTCCCAGGGGCGATTGGGACGAACCCAGGGACTGGGATTCTCAAAATCAAACACAACTTCAAATAGCGACTCCTTCTCTCCACTCAAACTTAAACCTCCAAACACGCACTTTTTAAAATATATTAATCAACACTAAATAAAAATGCTTCTATCCCATCATTGGAGGAACCTTTAATATATAAATTTTTTAATACTTTAATTGGGTACTGACAGTGGTAGGCTCATAGTTGGAGGTTTACTGTTGACCAATTCTTCCATAATTGCTGTGGCGGGTAAGGGAGGAGCGGGCAAAACAGTTATCACAGCCCTCATAGCCATGATCCTCAAAGATGTTTCCGGGCTTCGCCTGCTTCTCATTGATGGTGACCCTTCAACATCCCACCTTGCAAGAATACTAGGACTTAGGGTAGAGCAGACACTGGAAGACGTTAGGAAAAACGTCATAAAAGTGGCGGATGAAGGAGACGAGGAAGAAAAGATAGAAACGGTGAAATCACTAGACTATCACCTTCTTGAAGCTCTAGTTGAAGATAAAGGTTTTAACCTCCTAGCCCTGGGCACTCCAGAGAGTCCGGGTTGTTTTTGTCCCGCAAACACTCTCCTTAGAGACGCCATTGAAACCCTATCAAAAAACTTTGACATAACCATCGTTGACTGCGAAGCAGGACTGGAACAGATAAACAGAAAAGTGGTCAGATCTGTGAACAAACTCCTAATAGTCACCGACCCCACACTAAGAGGCCTCCAAACCGCAGAAGCAATAAGGAAAACCGCCGACAAATACACCCACCACCAGGAATCAGGGCTCATAATAAATAGGATAAGAAGCCCAGACGAGGCAAGTAAAATAATAAAGCGGGCGGAGGAGATCTCGCTAAGGGTGCTTGGTACTGTGCCTGAAGACGAAAACATCACAAAACTGGACATTCTTGGAAAGCCCATAACTGAAATTCCGAGCAGTGCGCCAAGCCTAAAAGCCATGAAGAAAATTTGTGAAAAAATTAAATTCTAGACCCTTCTCCTGGGATATTTCCCATATTTTCTGAAGGCTCTAATCATGGCGTCTACGTTTTCAGGTTTAAGGTCTATCGCCTCGGGTTGGGGGTAAGCTCTTCCCATAAAGCCTCCATCAAAGCTTCCTAGAACCTTAATCATGTGCTTTGCGGCTTCCTCTATTTCTTCCCTAGTTCCAGTTTGGAGCGTTTTTTGAATATCTACCACACAGAAGAAACAAATCTTCCCCCCAAAATCTCTTCCCAACCGATCCACCCCCAAAAGTTCAGGCTGATCCAATTGTAGAACGTCCAGCTCAATTTCAACTAGGTCTCCTATTATATCATAGATGTGGCCACAGCTGTGGAGGAAGAAATGCATTCCTCGACTATGGGCGGCTTTAATCATCTTCTCGTAGCGGGGCTTGAAGAATTCCCTCCAAATCTGGGGGCGCATCCATAATCCCTGCTGCGTACCGAAATCATCGTAGGCAATTACTCCATGAGCCCCCCGAGAACTCCACATGTCAATCAATCCCAAGTAAAAATCTGTTACTCGGTCTGCGAGCTCCTCCGCCATCTTCCTCTCCAGGTAAATATCCTTAAGAATTGTGTCCGCCCCTCTAAGAAACTGTAGACGTTGAAAAAGAGTTATTTCCAAGCTGCCGAGGACATACCTATCTTCTGCCCAAGTGGAAATTTGGTGCTCAGCACATGGGATCTCAAATGTAAAATCCCCAATATTGTACGGGATGGGGTCTGTAAACCGCTCCTCCCGATAGGGGTCGGGAAACTCGTAATCCTCCAATTTTTCCCAAGAGGTAATGGGTGGGATAACAACATTTCCCATTGTTTTTCCTCCCAAGTTATCCCAGACGCACCCCCATTCATCCTCTCCCTTTCGACTTGGCTTCCAATCCCTAGGGTGAGTGTAAAGTACCTCGATAAAATCACTTTCAATCCAGGGATTCTCAGGATTCAATAATAAGCGATAAACAGGCACCCATTCTGGAGAGCGGAATTCGATAGCTCGCACAGCATTCTCCAAGCGTTCCATGAATCCGTCTATCCTCCTTTTTTAGGAAAGCTAAAATTGTTCTTTGACTATTTTTAGATTGAAAATGTTTTTAGTCCCTATTGAAGAGAGGGCTATCCTCTATTATGATTTTATCGGTTTAGAAACTGGTAATAAATCATAACTATATTGAGTTGAAATAGTTTCTTTACGGAAAGGTAGTAGCTAATAAAGACATATAAAGGACATTTACTATTTATTTGCCATGAAAAACATTTTTCATACTTTATCTGAAACGCTTTCAGCGTATGTTGGTTTGCTATGAAAAACATTTTTCATGCTTTGTCTAAGAAGCGAAGCTTATGTAAGTTTTGTAAGTTATGAGGTGTGTTCTTTGGAGGGTTTGAATAATTTTATTGAGGTTTCCTCAACTCTGCGGAACTCTTACGTTGATGATTGGAAGAAACAGGGGAAGAAAATTATTGGGTACACCTGCACCTATGCTCCAGAGGAGATAATTCACGCTGCAGGCATATTGCCCTATAGAATAAGGGGAGTAACCTGTACTGGCACCTCAAATGCTGACATTTATATGGGTAGGTTTAACTGTAGCTTCTGCCGAGCTGTCCTTGAGCTGGGCATCACGGGGGCCTACGATTTTCTTGATGGGTTCTGCTACCTTAATGGCTGTGACCACATAAGAAGGGTTTACGACAACTGGGTTAAGATAGTTAAAATTCCGTTCCACCACTTCCTACCTGTACCTCACGTGCTCACTGAGGACGGATTTCGCTTCTATATGGAACAAGTTGAAGGCTTCAAGAAGCATGTGGAGACGCACTTTGGTGTAAAGATAACCGACGAAAAACTCAGAGAATCAATAAGGGTTTACAACGAGAGCCGGGAGCTCTTAGAAAAACTCTACGATCTTAGAGCTAGGGAGAATCCACCGATTACTGGAGCTCAGAGCCTCAGCATAGTTGCGGCTTCTTCAGCTATGCCGAGGGAAGATTTCAACACTATACTTACTAGTTTATTGAAAGAGTTAGAGAATTCAGAGGGTATAAGGAACTATGATGCGAGACTAATGATTGTGGGGAGTGAACTTGACCAACCGAGTCTAATTGAAATTATTGAGGGTTTGGGAGGGCTTGTGGTCACTGATTCCCTTTGTTTCGGAACAAGGCAATTTAAGGGGCTGGTTAGTGGTGAGGGAGACCCTTTGGAAGCTATCGCCAAACGCTACTATTACCATAATCCTTGTCCACGTATGTTGAGGGAATATCCCAAGAAATTAGGCTTTGTAAGAGAATTGGCAGTGAAAGCCCGAGTAGATGGGGTAATATTTGAGAAGATTGCTTTCTGCGACCCACATGGCGTTGATAACGTTATGATAAGCAAGGAGCTGGAGGAGCAAGACATTCCCACACTGATACTGGAGAGAGACTATCTGATAAGCGATGTGGGAAGGTTCAAAACCAGAGTGCAAGCATTTCTGGAGAGAATAATGGGAGGGTAAATAAAAAATGATGGAAAATGGAAAAGAACATGCAAGACTCATGTCCCTAACTTTCAGTGTGGCCAACAAATTTATAGATGCCCAGGATTTAACGCAGGCTCTGTCCACCTTCACACCCGAAGAGCAGAGTGTGTTAGGAATACTTCAAATAGCGTTGGCGGAGGTAATACGTAAGCCCAAACTCAAGGACATAGTTAGGGAGTGGATAAAGTGCAACTATGACTACTGGCATAACGTTGTTCTTAAAGGATTAGAGGAGGGAAAGAAGGTTGTCTACTTCTACTTCACCCACTCCCCAGAAATCTATTACGCCCTGGACCTGATACCCATATGTGCAGAATACCAGCCTGCTTTAGCCTCAGCAGTGTGGACCAATGGAGCTGAAGATGGAATTGACAGGATTGAGGCTGAGGGACTACCTAGCCACCTTTGTTCAGCACAGAAGGGAACAATGGGCTGGCTACTCATGAATAAGGTTCCCAGGCCAGACATTATAGTTAAACCCGTAGGGGTATGTGACCCTAGCAACATGGCCTACCAGTGGATGGCGGAAAAAACTGGTGCAAAGTTCATTGTTGTGGATACCCCCTACTCTCTGGATGCCCACGCCTTTAACTACTATCTAAATGAGTACAAAAAGATGATTACTAAACTTGAAGAAGCAGTGGGACAGAAACTGGATCCGGAAAGGCTCAGGCAGGTTGTGGAATGTTCAAATGAAGCCTACGAGTACTTCCTTGAAAATATGGAGTTGAGAAAAGCAGTTCCCTGTCCAGATCCCAGCCTCAGCCACTTACTATCGGCGGGAACGATGCTAACTAGCGTAGGGAGACCCGAAGCCATAGGTTACTTTAAAGCGTGCAGGGATGTGGCAAAGAAAAATGTGGAGAGAGGGGTGGGCGTTATACCCGAGGGTATGGAGGAGATAAGGACACTCTGGATATATGTACCTATACTTTTCGACTTCCCCTTCTTTGACTGGATAGAGGAGGAACTGGGAGCGATACACCTCTTTGACTGTCTGGACTGGTTCTTCACTCAGCCCATAGACACCTCATCCACTGATAGCATAATAAGGGGCCTTGCTGAGAGGTCTTTTAACTGGCCTATGCACCGCCAGTCTATGGGATTTGCTGATGACTGGGTAAACGACTTCGTGTGGCTGGCAAAGGAGTATAAGGCGGACTGCGCCATATTTGCCGGGCATGCAGCCTGTAAACACAGCTGGGGGATAAATAAACTTCTCAGCGACGCCCTCAAAAAAGAGGCAGGAATCCCCTCACTCCGCTTTGAAATGGATTTAGCAGATAAACGAATAACATCCATAGCAGACATAAAGGTCAAGTTCGCAGAGTTCATAAAAAATGTTCGAGAAAGAAAAAAGCACTAAGAAACCAGGAAGAGTGAGAGGATAATCATTTATTGAAAGAATTGGAGATTTGAAGGGAATGGACGAGAGCGGCGCAGAGTTCGCAAGGAATATGGCGTTAGCCTATAAAATACAAGAAAAATTCTTGGAAAGCACTAACTTAGAGAAGGCATTAGGCTCCCTTTCGGAAGAGGAAAAGGGTATTTTGGGAATGCTTCAAATCGGACTCGCTAATTTTACCAAGCCTAAACATAGGGAAATTGCAAAGCAGTGGGTGAAATGCAACTACCATTACTGGAATAATGTTGTCCTTAAAGGATTAGAGGAGGGAAAGAAGGTTGTCTACTTTTTCTTCACTCACTCCCCAGAAATCTATTACGCCCTGGACCTGATACCCATATGTGTAGAATTCCAGTCAGTGGCAGCCGCTTTAACATGGATGAATGGAGGCGAGCAAGGCATAGATAGGATTGAAGCCGAGGGGTTTCCCAGTCATCTCTGCTCCACCCAAAAAGTGACTATGGGCTATCTTATTTTGGGCAAGGTTCCTAAACCCGATATTATAGTTAAACCCGTGGGGGCATGTGATGCAAGCAACATGGCCTACCAGTGGATAGCTGAGAGGACCGACGCAAAATTCATTCCCATAGATGTTCCCTACTCTATGGACTCCAGAAGCTTCGAGTATTATGCTAAAGAGTTTAAAAAGATGGCTGAGAAGCTTGAGAAAGTAACGGGACAAAAGCTGGATAAAGAAAAGCTCACACAGGTTGTGGAATGTTCAAACGAAGCCTACGAGTACTTCCTTGAAGTTCTGGAGCTGAGGAAAGCCGTTCCTTGCCCTGATCCTAGCTTCAGCCACATTGCCGCGGCGGGAATAATGCTTATAAGCATAGGGCGACCTGAAGGCATATCCTTCTTTAAAGTGTGCAGAGATCTCGCCAAAAGAAACGTGGATAAGGGAATAGGTGTAATACCCGAGGGTATGGAAGAGATAAGGACACTCTGGACTAATGTACCAATACTCTTCGATTTCTCCTTCTATGGATGGCTAGAGGAGGAGCTGGGGGCAGTACACCTCTTTGACGCACTCGACTGGTTCTTCACTCAGCCCATAGACACCTCATCCACTGATAGCATAATAAGGGGCCTTGCTGAGAGGTCTTTTAACTGGCCTATGCACCGCCAGGGTTTGGGTTATGCGGATACTTGGATAGATGACTTTGTGTGGCTGGCAAAGGAGTATAAAGCGGACTGCGCCATATTTGGAGGCCACATGGCTTGTAAGCACAGCTGGGCCTTAAACAAGCTTCTCAGCGACGCCCTCAAAAAAGAAGCGGGAATCCCCACGCTCCGCTTTGATATGGATATTGCAGATAAACGGTTTACCTCTATAGCAGATATTAAAGCCAAGGTGACAGATTTTATAAAAAATGTTCGGGAATCTAAGCGGAGGAGTCACAAATGATCGTAGCCGGTTGTGATGTAGGCTCACTTACAGCAGAAGCAGTAATCATGGAAGATGATAAAATATTAGCTTACGAGATTATTCGGGTACGCCCCCGGCCGGAGCAATCAGCCAGTGATGTGATGAACAAGACACTTGAAAAGGCCGGCCTCAAGATGGAGGATATAGAATACTGCGTTAGTACAGGCTATGGGCGGGACAGAATCCCCTTCGCCCAGAAGAACGTTAGTGAAATTTCATGTCACGGTAAGGGTGCACATTGGCTGGTACCGAGTATAAGAACCGTCATAGATGTGGGAGGGCAGGATTGTAAAGTTATCTGTGTAGATGACCGAGGACGCGTACAGGACTTTGTTATGAATGAAAAGTGTGCAGCGGGAACTGGAAGATTCTTGGAAATAATGGCTAGGACACTTGGTTTAACAATTGAGGAACTAGGACCAGTATCCTTGAAGGCGGAGAATCCGGTGAGCATTACGAGTCAGTGTAGCGTATTCACCGAGTTTGAGACTATGGTTCTGCTTAACGAGGGTAAAAAGATTGAGGACATAGCGGCAGGAATAAATCAGGCTATGGCCCGAAGGGTCTACGCTTTAGTAAATCGAATACAAGTCAAAAAAGATCTGGGAATAACTGGCGGAGTTGCCAAAAACGTAGCAGTAGTAAAAAATCTTGAGGAGATCATCGGAATAAAATCCGTGAAATTCCCCCAAGATCCTCAAATTATGGGAGCCCTAGGAGCCGCACTTTTCGCCAAAGAGATTTGCCTTAAACAGCAGAGAAGGATGTAAAATTATGATTTTTGCAGGCTGCGATGTGGGAACACTAACCACAAAAACGGTACTATTAAAAAATGACCAGATTTTAGCCGTTAGCATAGTGCCCACAGAGGCCAAAGCAGAGCAATCCGCATTAAACTCAATGAATAAGGCACTATCAAATGCGGGCATAACCATTAAGGATGTAAAGTACTGTGTGGGCTGCGGTTGGGGTGCGGCCAGAATTCCCTTTGCCAACACGACTGAAAGCGATGTGCATAGCGGAGCAGTAGGAGCCCTGTGGCTTTTACCCAGTACTAGAACAGTAATCGATGTGGGTGGGCTCTTCACGAGAGTGGTGCAAATCGATTCGGAGGGAAGGGTAATCGATTATGTAATGAATGATAAATGCGCTAGTGGAACAGGAAGATTTCTGGAGATAATGGCTGAAGCCCTAGAAATTAAGCCTGACGACTTCGATTCTCCCTCACTCCAAGGTTCGCATCCCGTAAACATAACTAGTCAGTGTAGTGTTTTCGCCGAGAGCGAAGTTATAACCTATTTAAATGAAGGGGCGGAAATCGCAGACATTGTAAGCGGCATTAACAACTCCATAGCTCTTAGAACAGCCACCTTGGTTGGAAGATTGGGAATTGTAGAAGACGTAACAATCATAGGAGGCGTGGCTAAAAATCAAGCCATGGTGAAAAATCTGGAGGAAAAAATAGGCGTAAAAATCAAAAAAATAAACCATGATCCCCAAATGGTGCAAGCACTGGGAGCAGCACTAATAGCCAAACAAAAAACACAGTAACACAATCCCACTTGGAGGCAAACTATTGGAAATATTCGACCTAATGATAGAAGAACTAAAACAACACGTAGAACATTGGAGAAGGCAGGGAAGAAAAGTAAGAGAGAAACAGTGCCCTCAAAGCGTCAAAAAACTCAAAGAAAACCTTCCAACAAGTAGTCAGCCAGGAATAATTCTAAAAGAGGACACTTTTGTGGAACTTGGAAACCCCAAGACAGCTTCCGCGGCCCTCGTGCTTTGGACCGAGAAACCAGAACTGGTTAGGGACGGAAAAATAACAATTGTGGGCCCCGATATCCCCGAGGCAGAGGGCAACTTGCCATTCGCCCAAGTTCTCATAGCCCAAACTAAGGGTTTTGAGCCCAAAGATTACAGGCTACTCAGTCGCAACCAGTACGACCTAAACTTAGAGGGCTACATGTTAAGGGCGGTTCCTCAGCATCAGAGAGTATGGAGCAGAGTCAGCAGGGAAGCCGTAGAAAAGGGTTTCACACTAGAAACTCTGGGAAAGGCGCTAATGGTAAGCCTCAAAGAGAAACACCCCAAAGCAGAAGCCGTAGAAGTGATATTTGTAACCTCCAGTGAGGAAGACGTAAGACAACTCGGAAAAATAACTGAAAAGGCATGGAAAATAGCAGCCCCCGTGAAAACAACCCCCGCATATGACTGTGCAACTTGCGAAAACAAAGAAATCTGCGACGAAATCTGGAAGATGCTCCAACTCCGACTAGGAAAATCCCCAAAAGAAAAAAGACCCCAGATTCTGTGCCAAGAACCCCAAGAAAAAGACAACTAGCATAAAAAACAACAAACCCTCAAAAATAATAGACTAGATTAAAAATCTGTAATCAGTAAAATGTGACCTTTTATTTCCAAGAAAAATTCAAATAATGTCTGGTAGAAACTATTTCAAGCTTCTTTTTGAGGAAAATTAAAAAAAGGATAATTTAGTGGAATCTGACCAGGCCCTTTTACTCGCTGGTGTCTTTTATGGGCACTTTGACTGGCTCTTGTTTGGGTGTGGGCTCTTTCTTGGGAACCTTCAGTGTTAGAATGCCGTTTTTAATCTGTGCTTCGGCCTTCTCTGGAACCACTTCTTCTGGGAACACTATGCACCTTCGGAAGGACTCATAGGTTCTCTCTCTGTGGAGGTAGTTCTTTCCCTTTTCCTCCTTGTCCTCTTTTAGTTCGCCGCTGATTTCCAGAGTGTCCTTTGTGATGTTTAGGTTTATGTTGTCCTTGGGAATTCCTGGAACGTCGGCGGTGACTGTGTAGCCTTCACCGTTGTCTTCTAGGTCCAGCCTTGGGAATCTGGTTAGTGATGGGAACTCGATTCTCCTTGAGGGGACAATGTCGAACCATGGTTTCATGAGGGCCTCGAAGGTTCTGTTGAAATCTTCGAATAGGTCTTCGAATGGTCTGTATATCCATGATCTTGTTTCTCTTGGTTCAATTTCGGTTGATTCTTTTCTTTCTTTCACATCAGCCATGTTACCCACCTCCAGTATACTATTTATATTTGTATACTAATCCAAGTTGTATACTACAAATAGTTATATTTAAATCTTTCGGTCAAAAACCCCTATAAAATAAAATTATTCGACTTAAACGCCTTTAAAGCAAATTTTTTAAGGCCACTACAATTCCAGAAAAACAAAAAAAGAAATATAAGTTTTGAATGGTCTAATCCTCACCTGGCGAGGGACAAGTTGCAATGCATTTCCAAGGGTGTGAGCACCTTGAAGACTTCGGCATACCTCACTCCCCTTTCCTTTCCAAAACCTTCTGCTACCGATTTTATTATTGTCTCCCATATTTCAAAAGGCCCCAATCCCACCTCCGTTTCAGACTGGAACTGGCTTTTATGCTGCGCTAGAGCTTTGATTTTCAGATCTATGGTTTCTGTTATATCCACATACGCGTTATATTTGGCACTAATTGCGAGGCACACTGTGGACACTTGGTGGGGTGCAAGTCCTTCAATAAAGTGTTCTTGGTTCACATTTGTGAAACCGCTAAACATCGCCGCCCAGCAGGAAGCAAAACCAGTATTCACATGATCAGGGTGAGCCTCATAAGGTAGCCAGGGATCAAGAGTCATTAACACATCGGGCCGGGTTTGGCGTATTGCTCTGATTATTTTGCCTCTTGCTTCGAGGTTGGGTTGGAATTCGCTGTCTGTGTAGCCTAACCACATCAAATGTTTGACGCCCAGAATCTTTGCTGCTTTCTCTTGTTCTTCCATGCGTGTCTCAGCCAATTTTTCCGGCGTTATTTTTGGGTTTGTTGTGGATCGGGAACCATCAGTTATGGTCAAATAGGTTATTTCACACCCTCTTTGTGCCAGTTTAGCAATGGTTCCTCCCGCAAAAAACTCCAAATCGTCGGGATGGGCCTGCACAGCTAAAACTTTCTTCGCCTTTTCCAGTAGGGATGCCCTATCAGCCGTAAATAATTCACTAATATACACCAGTTAACCTCCAAGAAAGTCCAATAAGTAGCCACTTTACTTATTTGGGGTTCTGAGTAAAAATTATTTGGTGTTTTTTTAAGGGTAAAAGTCTTCCTGAAGGGTGTTCCTATCAGATAATTGTTTGGTTCCTTTGCTTCTTTCATTTGTTTTTATTGTCGGATAAATTTTTGGTTAAGAATGAGTATTTTATAAGAGTGAATAGCTTTTTATATGAGAATGACCAAATGTAGAGCAAAAACATTGAAATTGAATTGTGAGAATTTCACATTTGAGAAAACTTTGCAAGTCAAAAATTTGATTTAAACAGCCCAACACAGTGAGGAATCACGGGTTAAGGTAGGACCATAAAAATCGTCGTTAATTGAAAATTCGATGCTTTTAGCCTTAACCTGGTTAAAAGGGCTATGGCTTTAAGAATAATGTGGGTCCTCTCCCCTTTTTAATCAAAATATTGGTTTGGGGTGGGAAGAGAGATGAATTGTCCCTCCAAAATTCTTATAGTGGAAGACGATGAGAAAATCGGGAAGGTGTTAAAAACCATACTGGAGGAGAAAGGGTTCATTGTGGACACGGCTAAAAATGGTAAAGAAGCAATAGAGAGAATAGACGCCACCTCATACAACCTTGCGCTTATAGACGTTCGACTTCCAGACATGGAGGGCACCAAACTCCTACCAGTTATGAGGAAAAATAATCCCCAAATGTCGAAAATTATGATTACTGGTTATCCCACCATGCGGAGCGCCATTGAGTCCCTAAATAAGGGTGCCGACGGCTACATACTTAAACCCATAAAAATAGAGAGCCTACTAAACATTATCGAAAAACATCTATAAATAAAGAAACAAGAAAGGGAGAAACAAAAACTCCATCAATCTCCTAATTTGTAGTTTCTCCAACTTTCATAGGTAGAATCATGTTCTCCTATCAGGAACCGAATCGTTTCATCTATGGAATTCAAATTAAGCTCATTTTTAATCCTGTTCAAATGCTTCCAGGTGTCAAAATCCACTATTAAAGTAGCCTTTTCCCTTGCACTAACCGTTTTCGACATATTTTCGCCTCCCTTACTAATTAATATTTTTCAAAAGAAGAGATTACGCCTCAAACAGATTCCAGACTTGTAGAGTGATGATTGGATTAAGGTGTAATTCGTCTTCTTCCCGACTTCTTCACACTTGTGAACACTTATTGCTCAAATTTTTTAGTCGTTGTGTTAGAGGTGTGTTTGTTGGGGCTTCACAGAAAAATATAGTAGAGAATTTGGTGGGTGGCCACACTTTACGAGCCAAATTATTGTAAATCTGTGAAGCTCATTCAGCCACACTCTTTTTTGAATTTTGATTTTTGGTGGGAGGTTTTCTTTTTTTGGGGGATGGTTAGGAGAACCCCTCCTCCCAGATTTGAGGGATTCTCCTTCTTGTGTTTGGATTTTTGGGTTCCTTCTCCATGTGTGCTCTCCCAAATAGGTATTGTTTGCATTTTATTTGTTTTTGTTTGGAATTAATGTATTTATTTTTTCTATTTTATTTAATAGTTAAATATTTAATAAAGTTAATTATTATAATTTATTCGGTTTCCCTCCCTCCATCCTATAAATTATAAGTAGGAAAAGAATTTGCGCAATATTCTTATAATACACCATGGCTTCATTACTAGGTGAAAAATGGAAGAGCGTATTTTTAAGTTGGACGATAAGGATCGGGAGATACTAACACTCCTAAGCGAGGATCCCGAAATCCCCCAGGAACAGATTGCAGAAATTATTAACCTGTCCCAGCCCTCAGTAGCTATGAGGATAAGAAAACTGAAGGAAATGGGAGTATTCCGCAAAATTTGTGGCGTAAACCCCCTAAAGCTGGGGCTCAACATAGCCAAAGTTGACGTATCCACCACAGACAGCGCAAAAATACTATCCCTTTTCCAAAATTGCCCATACTTCCTCAATGGATACCTGGTTTCCGGAAAAAGCAACGTCCTCCTATTCCTAATCGGAGAAGACATACCCACACTTGAATCAATAGTCGAATGCCACCTGGGACCACTGAAAGAAGTCAAAGAAGTAGAATTCAACATCATAATATCCGCCGCAAAAGAGCTAAACCTACCCTACCAAATGAAAGTAAAAATCGTTGACAGACCCTTCTGCGGACTAGAAATCAACTGCGCCGACTGCAAGAACCACCAAGAAAAAAGATGCCTAGGCTGCCCCATGATAAGCGAATACAAAGGAAAAATATGGTAAAACAAAAAACAAACAAAAAAAGGCTGCGAGCCAACCATAAAGGCAGAAGAATAATAAGAGGTGTCTCATTTTTTTGTGAGCTCAGATATTACCCTCTGTGCAGCCATCATACCCGACATGATACAGGGCTGGAAGCCTCCCCCTATCTGGGTCCAGGCTCCCGCAAAGAAGAGTCCCTTGATGGGCCCCTCTTGAGGTAAACGGTACATTATGCTCTCTTTAGGAGAATAGGGCCACCCATAGATGGAGCCGCCGGGATTACCGGTGTACCTCATGTTGGTTAGGGGGGTTGATACTTCGATAACCTCTATGTGCTCCCTTATCCCCGGGAAGATTTTCTCTGTTCTCTCCAGCATTATATCTGCAACCCTATTCTTAGTCTCCACGTACTCCGCGGGGGGAACATTGCACCAGGGTTCAGCGTAGCTTGTGGTTGTAAGCACTACAATTGAGGTGCCTGGTGGTGAGGCATCTGGATAGGCTAAATTATAGCAGGCTAATCCGAAGTCTGCAGGTTCAATGCTGGTCTTAAGCTTGTCCCAGAAGGATTCAAAATCGTAACTTGAGTTTATGAATATTTCGAAATCATCTATTCCCAGTTCTCCCTGAGGAACATCTAATCCCATATAGACGCAGCATGAACCAATGGCAATTTCTTTGGTCTGCAAGCCTTGGAAGAATGAGCTTGGACACTTGTCTACTCCAATCATTTGGGCACAGGTAGTTATGGGATTCACATTTGAAATAACATAGGGTGCTTCTATTTTCTCACCCTTCTCGGTTACCACGCCAGTTACTTTTCCTCCCTCCGTAAGTATCTTTTTGACTCCGCAGTTGAATCTAACCTCGCCGTCCATCTCCTGAACAATGTCCACGAAAGCGTTGGCAAGCATCTGAGAAGTGCCTTTGACCTGAGCTCCCCCATAACGCAAATAGTCCCCCCAGCCCAAAGCATAAATGAGGTAGGAAACCCTTGAAGGAGGCAGACCAAAATAAGCGAAAATTTGAGCTATTACCGCCCGGGCCTTGGGATCCCCAACATCCCCATTGAGAACCTCTGCCAAAGTTTTATCCCTATAGGCAAAAAAGTTCTCCTTAACATACCTTTTTTCCTCCTCTGAGCCCGCTCCGCGTTGCAGCATAGCCAAAGCTTTACCGGTAGCCTCCACCCTGTTCAAGAAGCGGGTTATCCCCTCCGATTCTTTGGGGAAGGTGTCCAACAAAACTCCCTCCGCATTCTCCCTCCCCGCAGGAAGTGTAATGTCCAAATCTGGGAAGATGGAGCGGTAAACATTGGGAAGACGTATGAACTCCACCCTCTTTGTCACACCCAAACTCTCAAGGTTTCGATAAAGAAAACCACGTTTACCCACTAGGTCTAAACCCGAGATTTGATGGAGTGCGATATCAAACTCAAATCTTCCCCGCACAAAACTACCCGCATAACCACCAGCCCTATAATGCTTCTCCAAAAGAAGTACCTTCTGCCCACTCTTGGCAAGGGTAGCCGCAGCAGAGAGACCCCCAAGACCCGCACCAACCACTACCACATCAAACTTTTCAAACATTTTTTACTACATCCAACCTTTTAATTCATAAATTGGCAAAATTTCCAAAATTGCGAGAACACTTGTTAGTATTTTGTTTCACGGAATTCATTAACTCGACGATGTTAAATTTATTCGATTATTGTTTATCTCTCCCAGATTTTATTATAATTGAGGAAATAGGTTTTTTTGCTGCTTTTAGTAAAATTGAAGACGAAAATAACCTAATTTAACGTTGTCAAGTTAATTAGTGTCCGCAGTATTATAAAGCTTTATTTTCCCCTGCCTTAAAAAGGGTTCTTTTCTACTTACTGTTACTATTCCGATAGGGTTAAATCGATTGAACTGTAGAATAGTTATGGGTTGAAGCGTATGACTTGGGTTCTAGATGAGCTGAGAAAGATTGGTGAGATTCAACCTGAAACTATAGATAAGCTTCTCGCCGAGATTCGCAAGAATAGCCCGAATGTCTACAGGTCTATAATTATTGGGGCGTATGTCGATGGAAGGATAAGTTTGAGCAGGGCTGCTGAACTACTTGGAGTGACCAGAATTGAGCTTCAGAGAGAGTTAAGGCAGAAGGGCGTGCCTATCCGTGCGCCGTCAAAAGAGGACATCATGGCCGAGGCAGAGGCGGCGAAACTATGGGAAAAGTGATTGCAGACGCCACCGTTATTTCAAATTATGTACTTATAAAAAGGTTGGATCTGCTTCAAAAAGCTGTAGCTAACCTGTGTACAACCCGTGAAGTGTTTGAGGAGTTAAGGTTCGGTGTAGAGAGAGGAATTTTTCCAGCCTCAGATTTGGGTCAGATAGAAGTTTTGGAAATGAATTCTGAGGAGAGAAAGATATTTTCCAAATTAGCTGATACATTGGGAAGAGGAGAGTCCTCCTGTATCGCCATCGCCTTGACTAGGGGATTTAAAATGTTGACAGATGATTTAGACGCAAGAAAATACGCTCAAAGGTTCGGTGTTCCAGTGTCTGGTACGATAGGTGTACTGGTTTTAGCTGTGAGTGGAAAAATTATTTCGAAGGAACAAGGCAACCGCTTATTATCAGAAATGATAAGAATGGGTTTTTACTCTTCTATTGAAAGTCTTGATGAAATCTTATCTTGAGTGCATTTTAGTTTTCGAAACTCTACCTACCTTGAAGACTGTTAAGAGCACGTCCAAAAATTATAGTTTTTGAGAGGGTGTTTCTCTTTTCATCGTTGGGTGGAGTTGTTATGCAGCCCATCTTGTTATACTGCTGCATAGGTAGAGTGCAAAAAATGGTTAGCTACCCAAAGATCTAAAAATGAGCAGCCACCTCAAAATTTTTGTTACGTTCTTTATGATATTATGATAAATAGATATATGTTTCATTATTGAAAATAATATAGAATACCAGTGATGGTGAACCAATAGTGAAGAATAAGAGGGAAAATGTCTCGACCCGAATTAGAGTTCCAGTGGCTCTCCTTGAATTAATCGATAAACTGGTTGAAGTGGGTTTTTTCAGAGTAGAACAGATTTCCTACTTGAATCCATAAGACTTCTCATCTCAAGATATTTTTCCGAGAGCACCGTAAAAACCACTATAAATAGAAACCTCAAAGGAAAACCCACCCCCAAACCCTATGCACGTATCCTAAGTGAGGAAGAGCGCCTAAAAGTAGCTGAATTTTTTAAAGGTATGGATGCCCTGGATGTTTCACAGTGGAGCAGAGAGCGCCTCTAATCATGATAGATACAGACCTCTTTGTGATTGACGAGATATTCACAAGTGATGAGAGACACGATATTAACGCCCGCTTCCTAGAAACCCTAGAGCCTGAGAGCAGAACCACAACTATTTACAACATTTTAGAGTTCTGCGGCATAGTTGCAACCGCCCTAAGAAAAGATGCAGAAAAGCATTTTGTAGATTTTTCATACAAAGAAGGGAGTCACAGTGCTTTACCCCAAACTTGAGGGAGACTATCTCCCCTTCTCAACATATGTAGAGAAAGTCCTTGAGAGAATCTCTAGAGGAATGCAGTATGGAGACGCAAAAAGCATAACCGTATCTGAAGAAAACTATGTGGACACAATAATCACTTGGAACAAAAAACACTACCAAAACAAAACAGACATCCCCATACTAACCCCAAAAGAATACTTAGAACGCCAAAAATCACAACAACGAACCTGTTTAAGTCCCTCTATGGGGGATGCTAAGAAACGACTCCTAATCACAAAAGGCTTCAAAACAAAGAGGAGAGGGAACGCACCCCGCGCCGCAACTACCTGTAGTTGCGTAAATTAAAACACGCTTCTCATAGTTTTAACTTTTATCTAATTTTTGTTTTTTTTTGAAAAATTTTCATCTTTTGTTTAATATATATTATTTTAATAATTTTATTATATTTTCAATATAGTATAACGAAAAATTAAAATATTAAAAAGAGGAAAAGAGAAAAGCGGGAACACAGAACCGCAAAAGTGAATTCCACGCCCATTTATGATGTTGAAGCTCTGGCTCCCAGAGAAAAATGATAGAAGGAGAATGGAGGAGTGGATAGAAAGGTTAAATCTGTTCTTATTGTTGTGTTCTTCGCCGCATTGATGATTGGAACGGGCATGGTGGCAGCGCAAACCTACAAAACCCCTCATCAGGTTACCCAGCTCCAAGCATAATAACTATTCTAAACCAGAACCAATTTCCCGCATACAACCTCCAAGGCACGAAGGAATCCGAGTCTGTCCAGTACACAACCAGCACCGGTTCACTTAACCTCACCCAAACAAGTATCACGAAGGAGAGTGTGCAGAGCCAGATAAACAAGGGCTTCCTGGCGTGGATGTTTAAGGAACCAGAGAGGCTGTTGAGCTCACTTAACGCAGACAACGAAACCCTCAGCACACTGTTCTTCCAGTTCCTATCCCAAAACCCGAAATACCAGGAACTCTTCAAACAGTATGATAAACTACTCTCAGAAGAGATACAAGTTGACATGTTGCGTCAGGCGAATGAAACATTTAAGCACATAGATCTTATCATAAGCGAGGGTGAGATAGTAAGAGAGTGGAACACAACCAGCACCGTCAACGACACAACCTACACCTACGTGTACAGAGACTACGCATTAGAAATAAATGGAACAACCCAGCACCTGCTCAAAGTGTCAGTATATGCCAGCGATGGAACACTGATAACAGACCCCTACATAAAGATTATCAACGCTCCACTAATGTACTGGACTTGGTGGTGGGGTTGGTACCCTGTACTATACGGTTGGGACTACGGTATATATCAGCATTACACAGCTGGATTAGAAACAGTGTTATTCCTAGCTGCTGACGAGTATCTTGAAGATTCAACTGACTGGGCAGATGTTACAACTATAATTGGCGTAATAGTTTCAATTGCTGGTTTTGCTGGTTTCCCAGCTGGTCTTTTAGCAACTATTACAGGTGCTGTCCTCGCGGTAGTGGGGCTTTCAGCTAAGGAAATAGCTAGAAAGGTGTGGGAAAGAATTAGCTTAGTAAATATGTTCAACGCGCATGATGACCCCAGTTTCGGTTTCATGCTTTACCAGAATTTCCATTGGGTGGCTAATCCTCAGTGGTTTGATCCCCTTAGCTATACTAGGTTTTGCGCCATACAAAGCAACGGTGTGGTAATCGCTCTTGTACCCCTTTCGTTGGACAATGTCTGTTACATGTCTGCAGAACAAGTGAGTGTTTATGTGAGCTTCCTTACTTGGTATAATACCCATGTAGGATTCGGCAACTGGGTGTGGGTGTCTCCTGCCTAGCCCAAATCTCGTATATCGCAAACTTATTATTAATATATTATATTCTTTAATAGCAAAAGATTCTTGAAGGTGAAAGAAATGTTTAACTGGGACAATAAGAATACTGAATTTGTTTATAGGATACGTATTGTACTTCTTTTTTTGCTTTTTATACCTTTCCTCGGATCTTTAATTGTTGTCGCTTATCTGAGTCTTCTTGATCCGCTCGTTTTTCCTCTGGGTTATACGTTTAAATCTTTTGGTTACTGCGCCTGCGCAGTAACCGCCGCGACGCCCGTGCCGACTAGGCTCGGCTCGTAATCTACGCCGTTCTTCCAAACGGTGTACATGATTCTGAGGAGC
>JAHAWU010000020.1 GCA_018383815.1 Candidatus Jordarchaeia archaeon
GAGATTGGCAGATTGGGGTGCAGATTCAGTTACTTGTGAAGAGGTGCTCTGCCGAACCCGTGGAGACCCAGTATGCCAGTTCGTTTACCATTTCCATCTGAAGAAACCCGAATTATTCTAAAAGACATTTTTTGGGGATGGGGGTCCTCCTTTTTATTGCAACTTTAAAAATAGATGAACCCAAAATTCCCAATGTATTCTTTTGTCGATGCGGAGTATACATTAATCCTTTTTGGTTTCTTTTAGTCTCTTAATTTATGGGAATTAAATTTTTATAGCAAGAGTAAATCTTTTCTGTAGTCAACAGTCTGTTAATTGATGCTGGTTGGATAGTTATGAGAATGCGGAGAGAGCTGGATTCGTTAGGAGAGAAGGAGGTGCCATTTGAGGCCTATTATGGAATTCAGACTCAAAGAGCCCTAGAAAATTTTCCCGTTAGCGGATTGAGGGAGCATCCCCTATTTATAAAGGCTTACATTATGGTAAAGAAGGCGGCCGCCCTAACCAACATAGAGGTTGGTTATCTAGATCCCAAAATAGGCGGGGCCATAGTTCAGGCTTGTGATGAAATTCTGGAAGGCAAACTAATGGATCAATTTGTGGTGGATGTTTTCCAGGCAGGGGCGGGCACCTCCTTTAACATGAATGTAAATGAGGTACTAGCCAACCGCGCCTTGGAAATCATTGGGAGACCCAAAGGCGAATACAAAACAATAAGCCCAAACGACCACGTCAACATGGCGCAGTCAACCAATGATACCTTCCCCACCGCAATGCATGTAGCCACACTTCTAGCTCTACAAAAACTGTTTAGTGTTTTGGAGAATCTAAGAGACGCTTTTCGCAAGAAGGGAGAAGAGTTTTCGGACGTGATAAAATCTGGGAGAACCCATCTCAATGACGCCTTACCAGTCACCTTGGGGCAGGAATTCCAGGCCTACGCTTCAGCATTAGACCGAGCCCTAAAACAGCTAAAAATTAGAAAAAAGGAAATAGAAGAAGTAGCTTTAGGAGGCACAGCAACTGGAACTGGCGTTAACACCCACCCAAAATACAGAGAAATGGTGGTAAAAAAGCTCTCTGAAATAAGTTCTCTCAACCTCAAACCAGCCTCTGACCCCTTCGAAGCACAACAGAGCCAACTCAAAATAGCCACAATATCAAGTGGACTAAAAGAACTAGCCCTAGAACTAATTCGCATAGCAAACGACCTACGCCTTCTCAACTCGGGTCCAACCACCGGCATCTCAGAAATTGTACTACCAGCGGTTCAACCAGGTTCATCAATGATGCCCGGAAAAGTGAATCCCGTGATGTGCGAGTGCCTAAACATGATAGGTTTCCAAATCGTGGGAAACGACCTCACCATATCGCTAGCCGTGCAAGCGGGACAACTAGAACTTAACGTGATGATGCCCGTAATAATCCACAACCTTCTCCAATCCATAGACCTCCTGGTAAACTATCTTCCCGTTTTTACCACAAAATGTGTATTGGAGATAAAGGCCAACCGTGAAAGGTGCAAACAGTATCTTGAAAAGAACCCTTCGCTGGCCACCCTCCTCTCACCTTATATCGGATATCTTAAGGCGGCTGAAATCGCAAAAGAAGCACTCCGCAAGGGGGTGCCCGTTAGAAAGTTGGTTTTAGAAAAGGGATTGATGGATGAAAAAACAATAGAGGAAATCTTCCGACCGGAGCACCTTATAGGAACCAAAAAAGAAACGGAAAATAAATATTAATTATTTCCACCCAAAGATCCTAGTCTAAGGGTGCCAGAGAACATTTAGTTTCCAAAATGTTATCCGCCTCCCCATTTTTATAAATATTAAAAATTTAATATTGAAAAGAAATAATATTTTTAAATTCGAAAATACTTAAAATCTGAAAACAAGTTGATTTAATTTAATTGGAGGAGATGGAGGCAGTATAATTGGCCGAAAAAGTGTACCTTTCAAAACCCTGGTTGAAAAACTATGACAAAGATGTTCCCAAAACCATAAAATACCCCAAAATACCTATTTATGAAACCCTCAACGAGTCAGTGAAAAAGTTCCCAGAAAAGCCAGCCCTCTTTTGGGGCAAAAGAACAATAACCTACAAAGAACTGGGAGAATACATAGATCGTTTCTCCAATGCCTTAGCAGATATGGGCGTTAAAAAGGGCAGTAGAGTAGCCCTCCTAATGCTTAACGTTCCACAATACGTAATAAGCCTATACGGGATACTTAAAGCTGGAGGGACGGCGGTAGGAATAAATCCCCTACTCTCACCTCGAGAAATAGAATTCATCCTAAACGACTCCGGAGCAGAAACAATAATAACCCTGGACCTATTTCTCTCCCGAGTAAATGAAGTCAAGCCCAACATCAAACTGAAAAACATAATCATTGCCGGCATAGGCGACTTCCCCCAGCAGCCAGGACCCCTAGCTGAGCCTAAAGAGGTGGAAGGGGCCAAACAGTTCCTCACCCTAATTAGAACTCATTCGCCCCAGCCCCCAAAAATAAAAATCGACCCTGAAGAAGATGAGGCAATCCTACAGTATACAGGAGGCACCACCGGCCTTCCCAAGGGTGTGGTTCTCACCCACCGCAACATGGTGTGCAACATATACCAAGTCTACACTTGGTTCAATCCCACCTTTGGAACAGACACCTTCTGCTCAGCTTTCCCCATGTTCCATGTAGCAGGACTGATAGTCTGCCTGGTAGCGATAACCATTGGAGGAGCCCAATGCTTGGTATGGAACCCCCGAGACACAGACAACATAATACAACTGATAAACGATTATAATCCCAAATGGATAGTGAACGTACCTACCCTATACATGATGCTCCTAAAAAATCCCAAATTCTTCCAATCCAAAGTGGTTAACGCTGAACAGTTTTTAAGCGCTGCAGCTCCCATGCCGGTAGAAATCATTAGGGAGTTACAAACCAAAACCAAAGGTGTAGTAGTGGAGATTTGGGGTCTCACAGAGACAAGTCCCGCTGCTACAATTATGCCCTTCAAAGGAAAGAAAAAGGTCGGATCCGTAGGTTTGCCCCTTGCGGATACCATAGTTAAGGTCGTGGACATTAATACTAGGGAAGCTTTGCCCGTGGGTGAAAAAGGTGAATTAGCGGTGTACGGTCCACAGGTGTTTTATAAAGGTTATTGGAATAAGCCTGAGGAGACCGCCCATGCTCTTAAGGATGGTTGGGTGTTTACAGGAGATGTGGGCTATATGGATGAGGACGGCTACTTCTACATAGTAGACCGTACAAAGGATATGATTAATGTTTCAGGATACAAGGTCTTCTCTAGGGAAGTGGATGAGGTGGTTCACCAGCATCCCGCAGTGGCTTTGGCTGCAACTGTTGGCGTGCCAGACCCCGAACGTCCGGGCAGTGAAAGAGTGAAGGTATTCATAGTGCTAAAGGAGGGTTACCAGGAAAGTCCAGAATTAAAGGAGGACATTATGAATTTTCTGAGAAGCAATTTGGCCAAGTATAAGGTGCCAAAAATTATTGAGTTCCGCAAAGAGCTTCCCATGAGTCTAACAGGGAAGGTTCTAAAAAGGCAGCTAAGGGAGTAGGAAATAACAATAGAAGGTTTAGTTCTAAATTACCCTTTTTCCTTCTTTTAAGGCTGCATATCCCATTTATTGTTACTAGTCTTCTAAAAATTGGATTTGTTTCTTTTTATTAATTGTGTACCTCGTTTTTTCCAAGCTGAAGTTGAAAACTCCTTTTAAAATTTGGATCTTAGAATCTATTCCTTCGGGAGTGTCGTCTCCTATGAACTTTATGAAGACATCAGATAATTGGTAGAGCATTGTTTGGAACCTCTCGGAGTGGGCCTGTTCTGTGAGGGTGTAGAGGGCTAGGTCTCCGCAGTATTTATGGTAACGGAAAGCTTTTCTACAGAACCTAATTACATCATCCTCAGGAAGGCCGACGCTCATGTCGGTTAGTGTGGAGAATATCCAGAAGACTGATTTACCTTCAGGGATACTGTTTCTCACTTTTGTCATTTCTGACAAAACTTTATCCACATCAAAGGGATTAGAAACAGGATAGATGTTGCCTTCCGGCCCTTCTTTACCACCTTTTACGTTTAGGCAATCAATAATGTTAAGGTTGCCCTTCTGTAAAATTTTTAGGGGTGTCCCACCGGCATCCACACCTTGGTCAACCATTTTGAAGCGTGCATTAAATTCCTCTGGTGAGAAATGATAGTTAATATTAATTACGTGGCTATCCTCAAGTTGATTATGAAAAATTTGTGTGAGCGCTTCAAAGGCTCTGACACCGTACTGATTTGTAGCTACCACTATCGAGTTTGACAATATTCCCCCACCTAGCAATGCGTCTACGATGGGAATTCCAGTTCTTATAACTTTAACACCCCCCGCAGCTTCTCCACGAGAAGGGTGTTCCTCGGTATAGGAACTCTGAATGGGCGCTGGCGGTTTGATAGCCTGTTTATTTGTTAAAACTTCAATCTCACCCTTTTCATTTATATCAAAAAAGACCTTCTTGGATTCAAAAGGAAAAACCCCCTTTATGACCTGAACACCATTCACCAGCCCTCGGGGTGTTTCTTCCACAATAACCTTAATGAAAACATCTGACAACTGGTACAATTTTGCCAAAAAAATATTTGAGTGAGCTCTTTCGTTTATATAGTAGAATGCCAGGTCGCCTCTCTGCTTGTGGTAGCGAAAGGCTCTCCTACAGAATTTTACTAATTCATCCTCTTGCACACCGATGCTCATATTTGTGAGGTGGTAAAAAACCCAATATATCGGTTTACCTTCTGGGACGCACTCCCGCGCTTCGGCCATAACTGTGAGAAGGTTATCAATATTAAAAGGATTAGAAACATAATGCACGTTACCCAATTTGTGAACCTCAGCCTCTTCAGGTAGGTTGAAACAATCAATGGTGGTTACACTACTATCTATAATCCCAGTTTCCTCAACCTTCTTTGATATTTCAGGGTTCCTTGTATAAAACTTAAGCCACCTTGTAGCTTCATATACAGAGTAGTGAAATGTAATGTTAATCAGGTGAAACTTTTCATTGAACTTGTTTAATCCTATCTGTAGACCTAGGTGGCGAATTTTAGAGCCCGGCTGGTGTGAAATAACAATAATTGAGTTGGATAGGAATCCACCACCCAGCAAATTATCCAGAAAAGTTATCCCTAAATTAGTGATTTTAAGTTCACTCATTAAAATTCCATCCAGTTTTCAAAAATCCTATGATTTATTAAAACTCAGTGGTTAAGATATGCTTTTCGTAATGCCGTAAAATGTGTGAGATTTTTTAGAAAAACATAGAAGGCGCGAAAAGTTCACGGTTGAAAAAAGGGTTCCTTTTTTGGGTAACTCAAAAAGAGAAGAGGCAAACAACCCACTTTTTTGGTCAGAAAAAAGCAAATTCACAAAGGAGTAAACTTTGGAAAGTCGTACCGCAATAGGCGTATTTGGAGAATTCGTGAGGAAGATAGGTAAAAAAGTTGCTGTTAGCCGCACCACCAGCTCATTCGAAATCTAACAATGTGTCGTGGAAGATTTATAGGTTAACAAAAATGGGCAATAGAGGCATCCCTAATTCGTGTCGCCTGTTACTTTTTGGATTTCAAAACTGGAACAAATATATACTAGTAGGTATAAAAAAATAGGTATAAAGTTTGGTTAAACTGGAGGAGGTAAATTGTGGACTCTAGACTAATTATAGACACTTTAAGTCACGGCCCCTTGGTGTGGTCGGATAATTTAGTTGAGACCAGCAATCATATGCTGTCTCTGGGTCTTAGCCCTTGGAAGATTGTTCAAGATCTCATTGTGGTTGCAGCCAAGACCATTGCTTCGGATAATGATTATTTTGCAAAATACGTGGATGCTTGGAGGAAGTCGGGAGTCACCAGTGTGAGCTGGACAGTTGGCCCCATTCACGAGAAACCCTACTCCTATGAAGGGGTTTTCCACAACTACTCCTTTCTGGCACACATAGTTGATAGTAGGAAAGATTTCTTCTTGAAGGTTCTAAAGGCAGAGGATATTGAGAAAGCCTTGAAACAGGATAAGAAGGGCATAATATTCAGTTTTCAAAGCTTGGAACACATAGGTTCCAACATTGATTTATTAGACCTCTACTACATGATGGGTATCCGAATAATGCAGCTAACCTATAATTATAGAAACTTGGTGGGAGATGGGTGTACAGAAAGGATGGACGGGGGACTTAGCAACTTTGGACTAACGGTGATTGAGAGGATGAACAAGCTGGGAATATTGGTGGATGTTTCCCACTGTGGGCCCAAAACCTCTATGGACGCCGTAGAAAACTCAAAAGACCCTGTGGTGGCCACCCACACCTTTTCCAAAAAATTGTATGACCACGACAGAGGCAAAACCGACGAGCTACTAAAAGCCATAGCAGAAAAGGGAGGATATATTGGGGTACTTGCGGTGCCCGGATTCTTAACCTCCAGACCCAAGACAACCATTGATGACTGGCTAGACCATGTTGACTACATCGTAAACCTCGTAGGGATTGACTATGTGGGAATAGGAACAGATTTCTACGGCTTCTCCCTTCCAGAACCATTAGCCAAAAAGATAAGCGAATTTCTCCAAGTTTTGGGCTTCAGGCCAGAACACAGAGCCAGCTTCGCCACAAAAATGGAGGGCTTTGAAGATTACACAAAGTTTCCAAATCTAATCCAGGGGCTGGCTGACAGGGGATATAGTGACCAGGAGATAGACAAAATAGCCGGACAAAACTTTCTCAGAGTATTCCGAAAAGTTGTTGGATAAATAATTCTAAAACGCATCTCCCTCTTTTCGCCCTATTATGTCAGCTATCGTTGAGGCTACACTATTTCACAACTTGTTTTACCGGTGTTAATTAGTAGTCGTAGTAATTATTTTCGTCTTTTGAGTGATTTGAATAGTATACCTGGGCGAGGAACGGGTTTTTCTTTGCTATTTTATCGTAGTTCTAGGGTGGGGGTGTGCACTCAGGGCACCAATGTCCTCCCTTGAGGATAAGTGTGGGGCTGCCTTCAAAAATGTGGCCGAAGGCGCATTTCCATTTTAGCTTTGTCTTCATATCCACGAGTTTTTCTGAGAGGCATTCCCCACCCCTGAATTTGGCGGCTTGACGCAGATCCTCTATTGTCAAATCTTCATCCCTCTTCATTTCATCGTAACCATGGTCTAGTAGGTATGATTCTTCATCACGATTGGGGGGTTCGTCGTCCCAGTCGGGTATGGATTCCCATTTTTCCTTTGATCCGAAAAAGGCGTTAATCCTTCCCTGATTATTGGAGTAAACCCAGTTAAGTGGTCCGTCTTCACTTTTAGCCATTCGTTCCATCATTTTTTTAATGATCCTTTTCGGGACAATTTTTACCAATTTGTAGTACGCTGGAATGTTTTCCTTTACTTGTTTGTAGTGATCTTCAAGCGTCTGCCTCTGGTGGTGAAGATAACTGTTGAGGATGTAACTGTCTTCGTACCAGCCGCAGTGGAAGTTTCTCAGGCAGAACCAGTTTCTATCCATTACCTTTCTGTAGTCCCCTATTCCCCTTATTTCCATCATGTCCCGGATATAGTCTTTAAAGATAAATCTACATGATTTTCCCCCTCCCATATTGTATATTTTGCACCAGAAATCGTCTGGGGCGTCCAAGCACTTCACCAATCCGTATCCCGCATCTTGGCTGGTGATGAGTTCTATGTGGGTATTTAAGGGCTGGTGGAAGAGGATGGGATCCATTAAACTTAGAGCGTTGGGAATGGCAATATATGTTTGTCTCAGTGAAACCCAGTACTTCAAACCCGAATCTATAACCTCCCTCTCAGCCTTCAACTTTGTCGTAGCATAAAAGTCATAGACACTGGGAATCAACGGGTCGCCCACCCTTATTCTGTGAACAGGAGGAAGCCTATCCCCATATATGGCAATAGAGGAAATGTATACTAGCTTTACTCCGTCTCCCCGGCGATAGATTCGCAAAATCTTTTTTCTTTTGTTGGTCTAATAATTTTAGATTTTTTCCACATTTTCCTCAAATTTCAAGGTTTCAACCCTCCAATGCCGAAAAAGTGTTTGGGAAAATTTAAGGAAGCACAGAAAAAGGGGCTCAAAAACTCTGGATTCTGCGAATCTATCGCCCGGTTTGGCTGCTTTTTGATGGCGTTAATCATGTTTTTTGTGCCCCCCAAATTCACCCTCTCTGTAAGCTCTGGGTTACGGTCGGCAGCAGGAGGTATCAAAGCAGCGGGATGAAGGACAAAATCGCAACCGTTAACCGCCTCCAATACGTCGTCTGGATTGGTCAAATCGCCATACACAATTTTTAATCCCTCATGTTCAACAATCCCTCTACCTCCAACTGGTCCCTTTTTTCCGCCTACATACTTTGAAAATTCTCTTATTATCTCCTTGTAGGGTAAAAGCAGCAAAACTATGTCGAACTCGTCCTTCCTTTTAAGTAATTCTTGGAAGGCCATCTTTCCCATAGAACCCGAAGCGCCAGTAAGGAGCACCCTATGTTTTCCCACTTCTACCGATCACCACTTTAAAACCATTCTCACACGGTACGGTCTTTCAGAACATAATCTTTAAAATTTTTCTTAGATGCTGCTGTGTTGCATAATTTTACTTTTTTAAGTAGGTTTATTAGGTTGTTGAAAATTTTTCAAATTAACAATGTAAAATTATAAAAAATTCATTAGAATATATAAAGAAATTGAAAAAATGAAAATTGTACAACACAGCATTAGATGCAATCAAAAATAAAAAAGAGAAATAATCAGAAAAAACGGTAAGGCGTAGAGGAGTTAATCTCACGGATTGAAATAACTTAGCTTCCCATTAAAGGGGTCTGAGGGCTACGTAGAAAATTTATAGATGAGCCAGTGTATACATATGTTAAAAGCCACACCCTTTAGACAGCGAAGGATACATTCTTATTCCTACGATACCATTAGAAGTAGAAGCAGAGAATTGAGAGAATAAACCACATAAATAGTGTGTGGCTAATTTAAAACCAAACGAAGTGCAAAGGTAGCCACATACTATTTTTCAATTCAGTATTTTTTTTAACAATACTCAAATGTTATTTTTGGGGTAGATTCAGTATGGCTAGAAGAAGAGACAAAAAAACTAAAATAATATGCACGATAGGTCCTGCTAGTTTGAATCTGAAAACAATCAAGAAAATGTACGAGGCGGGAATGGATGTAGTTCGAATAAACACCGCCCACGGGGATTTCGACCAGTACAAAGAAATTATTAATTTGACGAGGAGTGTGGGGGAGATACCCATCATTGTAGATATTAAGGGGCCGGAGATAAGAACAAGAATTAAAAGTCCCCGAGAGGTTAATGAAGGCGACTTGGTAGTGGCCGGTTTCGGAGACGAGGAGCTCACCTTTTCCTACAACTTTTATGACGAGGTGGATGTGGGAGACAAGATTCTCATTGATAACGGAGCTATAGGAACAAAAATAAAAAAGAAGGAAAATGGCAAACTGTACCTCCAGGTTTTCGATGCGGGAATAATTGAAAACAATAAGGGAGTCAACATTCCCCATAAGAGGATTAATGTTCCCAGCCTATCACAAAAGGATCTCCAAGCAATAGATTTCTCCAAAGAACACAATGTGGAATTCCTAGCACTCTCCTTCACAAGAGACGCCAACGACGTAAGGAATCTGAGAGCGAAAATCGGCAACAGTGGACAGGCGGTAATAGCCAAAATTGAAAACTATTCAGGTGTAAAGAACATCGCCGAAATTATAGACGAATCAGACGCCATAATGGTGGCCCGCGGAGATTTAGGCGTGGAGATAGATTATGAGAAGGTTCCCCTCATCCAGAAGAACATAATTCGAAGATGCAACCAGCTGGGAAAAGCAGTGATAACCGCCACCCAGATGCTGGAATCTATGATGAACAATCCCACACCCACCAGAGCCGAAGCAAGCGACGTAGCAAACGCCATCCTAGATGGAAGCGACGCAGTCATGCTCTCAGGAGAAACATCCATTGGAAAATATCCTGTAGAATGCGTGGAAATGATGACCAAAATCGCAAAGGAAGCTGAACGCATGGTAACAAGCAAAGTGGAAATGAACGGCTACATCAACATTTCCCAAACAGTGAGCAAATCCATAAATCTGATAGCAAACTCAATGCCCGTAGACAAGATTGTAACCCTAACCAGATCCGGATACACCGCAAGAATGATTGCCCGGTTCAGACTCAAACAACCCATAATCGCAGTAACAGAAAACCAAATGGTAAAGAGACAATTGGAAATAGTCTATGGAGTAGAACCAGTACACCTAAAATACCGAGAAGCCCCAGACATGATCCGCTACACAGCACAGATACTCAAGGAGAAAGCTCTCATAAAAGACGAAGACTATGTCCTATTCACAGCGGGAATCAGAACAAGACAGCCCCACGAAAGTAACCTTATAGAAATCCACAGAGTAGCAGACCTCCTAAGCGAGGCCCCCCGAAAATAAAAACTAGAAAACAAAAACCATTCACCCTTAAATTAGTCCCCACTGTGAATTTAAGCAACACTCCATTTGTAGACTTTTTATATTACAGGCTTGAGAAGATCCGTTTCCCTTTTATCGCATTCGTGTATAAAAAATGGAGTAGAAGAAATGCTGAGACGTGTTAAAGGGAATGCGCATCACCACACAAAACAGCGCTGCGGGATTTTGTTCATGTGGCACTTCCCAGCGCAATCAACACTAAAAATCTCATCCCGGCTATCAACATTGGGAAGTAGTCCCTAAAAACGCTTCCTCCCTAAGACAGGAAAACTCTGCCCTACCTTTTACTCTCTCCAAAGCCCATTGAAATAAACTTTAGGGCGTGAAGTTTCTGTTGCGGTTCTTTGTGGGAGGGGCGGTTTGCTGGGTGATGTTTTTTACCCTATTATCTTATCACTCTTATTCTTCCTCCTTTTGTTCAAAGGAGCCTTTTTATAGCTTCTTTTGGGCGACAGCCTAAACTCTCAAAGAGCCAGACATCCATCGATAAGGTGTGGCTTCAAACCCCGAATGCACCAAATATTTATTTTAAATAAAATACAAATTAAATATGTTAAACTTGTATCTGCCAATATATGACAAAAAGGGGGTGTGAAGTATGCCTGTTGGAAATGAAAGGATTGTTAGGGCACTGGCCGATGCGTATCGGAATGAACCATTGATTTCTCCTGCGGTTTTGAAACTCTTTCTGGAGCATGCTAACAAGTATGCTCGGGAAAAATTCCAGCTAGACAGAAATTGCGACACTATAGACGAAATGGAAGCTGCATTAATAGGTTTGGTGGAAAAGTATCCCTCACAGGATGCTTGGGTTTACGGCGGGTTAAAAGGAGAGAGTTTACTTACTGGTGCCACCGGAGTAATAAGTAAAAGAATCGGTAAGGAAGCAACAAAATCTCTGGTTACCAGTTTAGGCCTAACAGAACATCTAAAAGGGGCAAAAAATCTCTACGATTTTCTACAAAAATATAAAGCCTTACTCGTAGCCATAGGATTCGTAAAGGACCAAGACATAAAACTCACCGACTTGGGTAACGAAGAGGTAGAGGTATCACTGAGTGGTGACTGTAGCTATCTGAATGTATGCATTGACGTAAACAAAGAAGGCATTTACAATGTCCTAGGACAAGTGCCCTGCCCCCGATTAATTGCATTTGCTGGAGTAGCCGAACTTATCCTAAAGAGAGGATTCGATGTAAAAATACTGAAATATGATCCGCCCAACTGCAAAGCAATAATTTTCGAAATCTAATAAGCAAAAATTTTTCTTTTTTTTCTATTTAAGCGGGAGTCGGAGATAATTTGTAATTGAATTCATAACTAGAAATAAAATGTCAAATAGACATGCTTGCTATAATTAAAAACTAGAGATTTAAGAGTGGTGTTTCTTTTTATCAAATAGCTCGACTGACTTTTAGAGATACATTCATGGAATAAAACTTGGTAGGTGAAAAGCTTATTTAGTGGGAGCGCTTCAAGTAACTAGTTCCTCGAGCTTTTCCTATTTAGTTGCGGTGCTGTTTTGTGATTTTTTCTTGCCTTCTGGTCCTTAAATTTTTATTTTCCCCTTCTTTAAGAGCCGATTTTAGGATTCATCAAGAAACTTTCCACACAACTGTACATCTATTGACAAGTGATGTTGGGTTAACGGTGCTACACATCTTATATGCTGTGTTGCATAATTTTACTTTTTTAAGTAGGTTTATTAGGTTGTTGAAAATTTTTCAAATTAACAATGTAAAATTATAAAAAATTCATTAGAATATATAAAGAAATTGAAAAAATGAAAATTGTACAACACAGCAATCTTATAAAAAAATTTAAATACATTGAAAAACAATTAATAACGCACCTAGTATGCTAAGCATTTCGCAAAAACAAGCGAAAATATAAGAACTTCATCCTATTTATATTGAGAAAATCGCAAAAAGGAATGATTTCAGCTATAAAAAATCAAGTACGAATTTAGAACTTTAAATCAAACGACTTGTGAAGGGTGGGTATTATTTATGCCGGTTGGAAATGAGAGAGTCGTTAGAGCTGGTATTAAGGGAATAAAGAGCGAGCCTTTAATCAACGAAGCAGTGTTAAAACTTATTTTGAAAAGCTCAAATGAGTACGCCAAGAAAAGATTCAACATGGACATCAATTGCGGAAACATTGATGAGTTGGAAGCCTGTTTAGTGGGTGCGGTTGATAAATATCCTACACATGAAGTCATCACGTATGGTGTACTTAAGGGGGAAAGCTTGGTTGCTGGTGCCACAGGGGTCATTGGCAAAAGGGTTTTACTGACATCTGCGAAGCATTTGCTCAATGATTTGGGGGTAACAGCACATTTGAAAAAAGAGGCGAATAATCTATTCGATGTACTCTCAAAGTACAAGAGCTTGATGGTATCCATAGGATACGCAAAAGACCCAGACATCTCCCTTAAGGATTTGGGTGAAGATGGAGTGGAAGTAACGCTGAGCGGTGATTGCACCTATCTGGACACCTGTCTGGATATGAAGAAGGAAGGAATTTACAACGTGTTCGGCCAAGTATTCTGTACTAGAATGTTCGCATTCGTCGGAGTGGCGGAAAACGTGCTCGGAAACCGCGTCGACATAAAAATCTTAGAATATAATCCTCCCAACTGCAAGGCTAGAATATTTGAAGTGTAAAACAACAACGACCAAACTTTTTCATTTCTTTTTTCATTTTTCCATAAAATTTTTGGCGACAATGCTTCCGACTCTAGTTGTGGGGCGTGTCATAATGAGATTCTTGAAGCATCGTTTCTAAGAGCTTTTTTGCGGCTATATATGCTGGGCTATTGCTGGGTACTCTTATCAGAGGGTTTCCCTTTAAGCTGGCTTCTGCAATGTTCTGATCGTAGGGAATTATTCCCGCGTATTTTACTCCGATTTTTGTGGAAAACTGGTAGAGTTCCTGCTCCCATGTAGCGTCTAGCCTATTTCCCAAGAGGAAAATCTCATTAAAAGGTAGGTTAACCTCGTCGACCAACTCTTTGATGCGGCGTGTGGTTGCTAACCCCATTTTGGACTGTTCAGTCACAATTAAAAGAATGTCAGAGGCTTTACTGGTTCTTCGGCTGAGGTGTTCAAATCCGGCATAGAAATCGATGAGGATGAAATCATACCATTTTGTTAGAGATTCAATTATTCCCGCTGCGAAACTATCCAAGTCACAGTAACAGCCCTCTCCCCTCTTGCAACCCACAACAAGAAAGTCAAAGCCATTCTGCTCAATGATGCTTTCCCAGATTTCTGCTTCCATAAGTTTGCCGTAACTACTGGTTCCAGAATCTAATTCTTCCTTTTTCCTGTCCAGTATCATTCCCAGAGTGGTTCTTCCCTCCACATCGATGCCTAGAGCGGTACCCAAATTCATAGCGGGATCAGCGTCTATCACTAGGATGTCCCCTAAATTCTTTTCCGTCAAAGCTTTAAGTAGTAAGGCGGTGAGGGTGGTTTTCCCAGCTCCCCCCTTACCGCAAACGGAAACTGTGAGCCCTTTCCTAAAGATCATGATTCTCCCCTCATTTTTTTATATGCTGTCTATCGACCTGTAGAGGAGGTTCTCTTTAATGATAACCTCACAAAGATTGGCATAGACCTTCAAGTTAGTTGCCTCTTTCACCTCAGGGGGAAGTAGCTCTTTGAACAATCCCACTCTCTCATAAAATATTAGAATACCCACGCCCTTTTCGGAGCATAGATCTATAAATTCTTCATCTACCGGGAAGGGAAACACGTAGTACATTTTATTGTAACAGCCCTCCAAACCGCTTAGCCCCTCCAAAGATTCCATGCACTTCCTGTATCTGCAATGTGCCATCACGCAATCCTTGGAGGGAATCCTGTACTCTTTAGTCTTCCAGAAAACTTTTCCGTCTTCCTCCTTTTTTTCCACCCACCCATCCCTAACTATATCTTCTAGGGCAGAACTAACAAATAGAGTACTGGAACCCGTCTCAGAAGCAATGTCTTCAGTTGTCCTCCACCCACCACCTAATAAAGTGTAGAGGATACCTGAGGGGACGAAATGTGTGCTTTTAATCCTCTTTTTCAAATCAGACAAACGGGGCATAATGCAAACTATATCCACGAGCTTTCCCAGTACTTCATAGTTTCGCCGGACAAAATAGCCTCGTGAAGAAAAGTAGGAAGCAGTTGCAGCGCACAACGTTTTCTCACTAACAACACCCGACAAGACAAAGACCCCACCAAAAAAAGAGCGCATAAAATTAACTCTTTAAAATATTATTTTTCGGGAATAGAAATTGTGAGGGCGCCCTTGGGACAGACCTCGATACAGGATTTACACGAGGGATAAGTACACATAACGCGGAAGGTCGAAACAATAGTCCAGCCTCTGGGAGGTTTTCCCGGCTCCGGAATTTCTACCGGTCTATATGCTAAAACGCAATAGGGACAAGCCTTTATGCACTCCAAACATGCAGCTGGGTCTCCACACTTCTCCTTATCATAATTTATTATCGGTCTTATAGTCACCAATGCGAGTTTCACCACACATTCTTTAATTGGGGAATTTCTTCACGCGGTACAAGTTTTATGGCCTCATTTGGACAGGCGGTGCGGCATAATCCGCAGCCCCAACACTGCATTTGGTTCACGTGTACTTTACCTGTGGTGGGAGAAAATTTTAGGGCTCCAAAAATACACCTTGTCTGACAACGGGGCGCGCTACCACATCCGTTGCAGCCTTCAGTATTTACGAGAGCTACGTACTCTCCTTTTTTGAATACTTCGTCTACATTGTAGTGGAATCTGGCTCTGATTGCAATGCAGTAGGGGTAATCACAGTTGCAAAGCATGGTTGGAACCGGCGCTGGGCACCAGAAAATTCCATGAACCAACCCTTCCCTGTCTAGTTCCCTCAAAATCCTTTTCGCCTCCTCCTTGGAAACCATCTTGTTGGGCTTATCCCAAGACCCAATATTTTTCTGTAAGGGTTCCGCCGCCGGCCTCAGAAACATGCAACACATTTTCTCCCTTCCCCCATAATACTTCCGACATATGCACGGAAGAACAAAAATTTCTCCCTCATTCAAATCAATTATTTTTTCCGCATCTTCAAGCGGAACCACCTGACCGGCTACTGCCTGCTCCATCATGGCGGGTATTTGTTCACGCATAACCCGAGCAGAGTCATCATGTAAATCTGGAAAAACATCGTCCACCCTTTCACCCAAACCCACATCTACTTTGAACCGCTGTGCAGTAGTCATAATCTCTTGAATCGTACCTTTCAAACCAAAAAGCTGCCCCAGCAAAGTATCCTCCATTTTGACCTTGGTCGACTCGCCATGTATTACCTCGTCACTGTAGTTTCTGGGATTTAAGTACCACTTTTTCCCATCTCCATATTTTATGCAATACTTACACATATTGCCCCTATTCCTTTTCAGGTTCTTAAAAAAATTAAACACATTGTCCAACAAATAACATTTATGTATCTAGATACTGGTTTCTAAATATAAATGTTGTAATAAAATAAGGTATTAAAGTTATTGTAAAGAATGGGAATCATTTTTCCTCTAACCACTTCAGTAGTTAATTTTCTACCGCTTTATGTATTCACAATGCTTAAATACTAGATTTGGGTGGGATAAATGGTGGGATTACTGTGACTGACGAAGCTGTAGTTGACAGTAAGGGTAGAATTGTTATTCCAAAGCGGCTGCGTGAAATTTTAGATTTAAGAGAGGGGACCAAAGTGAAACTGTTAGTTGAGGAGGGAAAAATAGTGGTGATGAAACCTGTGACCTCCAAAGAATTTATCCGTGAAATGGAGGGTTTCATAAAGGAAGGTTCTCCTATTCAAATGGCGAATCCCCTTAAACTCAAGGAGATATGGGAGAAACAATGATATATGTTGATGCAAACTATTGGATTTACTGGTTTGACCAACGTCTTCCAGAGCATAAATATGTCTTGAAACCCATGAGAGAGGCCCTTAGAGAAGGGATTGTGCTTAATGTAATCACCATCATTGAGGTCGCTCACTACCTACGTAATTTAGCCGAAAAAGATTTCCTTGACAAGCTTAACAAAATGCAGAGCCTCACCTCATTAGAACTCGTCAATCTAGACACAGAACTACTTAAATTAGCACTTGAAAAACTGGTAAGATATGCCAAAGTTGGAATAGGTGGCCGAGACAGCGTCATTCTGGCGACAATGCAAGCACTAGGAATAAAAAGAATAGCCACCCACGACAAAGTCTTCAAACAAATCAAAGGTCTAGAAGTCATCGACCAAATCCCATAGCAGAGACAGTCGACTAACACTTAAAAGGTAATTTACAGCGAGAAACTCATTTTAATAAGGAATGAGAGTACTAACAAATAAAATACTAGTTTGAATTAACAATCTCTGTAAACAATTTGGAACTTTATTGGCTCTAGAGGAGGTGTGAGTTTGAGGGTTCTAGTTTGTTATTTCTCTCAGACGGGCAACACGGAAAAAATAGCCAAAGCCATTTATAATGAAATCTCAAAAGAACACCAAGCAGACATAAAAAAGATAGACCAAGTCAACACTGACACATTCAAAAATTTTGATCTTGTTTTTGTGGGAACACCCGCCCATGCCGGTGATTTAGCAGGTCCAGTTAAGCAGGTCATGAATTCCCTTCCCAAATCACCAAAGTGTAAATTCGCGGGATTCTACACACACATGGCTCCAACTTCGGATAAGGATGTCCAGAGTGCACTTAGGGGAGCCTTCGAAAAAATAGTCAAGGAGAAGGAAATAACCTATATGGGAACCTTTAACTGTATGGGCAACCCAGATCCCAACATTGCAAAGATGGTAAAAGAAGCCCGCAAAATGTCTGACGATGAGTTTAATGAATACATGAAGGAAGCTGTGAAACATCCCAGCCCCGAGGATGAGCAAAAAGCTAAAGAATTTGCAAAAGAGGTAGTATCCAAAATCAAGTAGAATAAATGTGAATCAGAACCACAAAATACTAGTTGAAAAAAAGGATGTTTAAAGGGTGGGGAAATTAGGCTTTAAATTTTTTCAGTATCTCCCTTGCAAAAATTCGCGCTCTTTCTATTCGTGAAGCGTCAGGTTGACCCAAAGTCTTGTCTCGAAATTCTCCAAAAGTGCGCAGTTTGGGATCCTCCTGCTTCTTCAAAAAATTCGCAATTTGCTCACTAAGCTCACCCTGACAGTCAAAGAACCCTACCAAATTGGCTTCCGCTGCGGGCTCCTTGCACCTCTCAAGCCAACCTTGGAATTCCTCGAAATCCAAACCATACCTCTCAAAATCTTCCTTCTTATCGGGTGCAGCGTGAGTTACAAACAAAGCAATGTTTTTTCCTTTAACGTTTTTCTCCAAGAATTTTTTAGCTGGTGCAGCGGGTCCAAACGCGTTGATGGGAAAGCCGATGAAAGCAAGGTCGTAGCCCTCAAGACTTTCAACCTCATCCAACTCTTTGAGCTCCTTCTTCCCCTTTATTTCTCCAAAAATGGCTTCAGCAATCTTTTTGGTATTTCCAGTCTGAGTCCAGTAAGCCACCAAGACCTTCAAACACAAACCTCCAATTTCAACACCTTATTAAAAGGATACACTTCCATAGGTATACTTAATCTCGCCCCATTAAAGCTTTTGTACAATTCGAATACTGCTAATATTCCAACTGCTCAAGGCAGAACATGTGTAGACCAAATGCTAAAGGAAGTTTATGTAAAATTAAAAGAGGAAGAAATTGGCTTGTTAAGTGAAAATTATCTTTCTCCACTATTGGTAAAGGTTCTCTGGCTCTCAGTCTGCTGGTGATGCGTTGATTGTTCTTTTATTACTAATTTCGGGATTCTTTGGCTAATTTTGTCTTTTTTGGGTTTTTCTATTTCGAGTTACCTTTTACTTTTAAATATCTGCCTTCAGTATATTTCTCTCCCACATTCTGCACAATAACTGGCCCCTTCTATTATTTGGGCTCCGCAATTTGGACATCTTTTAGGCAACAACCTTTTAGCCCAACCACCTCTGAGCACATTGGCTAATCCTTTGGCGTCTTCGGTAGCTTTTCTGCCTTCATACATGATTGTAAATCTTCCCTTCACACTGGTATCTATTGTGATTCTGTTCTGCGTTCGAGTTAAATAATAGATTAGTAAAAAGGCCAAACCTATAAGCAAGCTAAAAAGGCAGAGTATAACACATCCCACGATAACCCACTTGTTGTAGTCCCGTCCACCTTTTGCTATTACTAAGTCTCCCTTCTGTACTACGCGGTATCCCGACGCTTTTAATCGGCTGCAGGATTCCGTTATTATCTCGCTTGGAGAATAACCCGTTACATAACCTAAACTAATTTTAAATAGCGCCCTCCATATCACTTACCTACTGCATTCCATGTTTGGGGAACTGCTTCGAGAGAAACCGCGGAATAAGTTAAAACTATTCTTCTCAAGAAACTGTATACCTTCCCTACAAGCCACAACATTTTCAATTTCCACACGGCCTCTCCCGAATTCCCCAAAAACCATATTCCTAAAAAAATTGCCCTTGAACTCTGGTTACACTTTTTTATTATTCAATTTTTAGCGGTGGAGGGTGGCACTATTTGGGAGTATTGGGAATTGCACGTGAGTCTGATAGGCTAATCAGAGTCGTCCTTCAGCGAGTTTTGCACGTAAAACTTTTACTCCCAGTTTACTTAGTCCTGTTCCGCCAAGCTTGGAGAACTACTGATATGTATTGAAGGTACGAAGGGATTTACCGAGATTAGGAGAAGTGGTGATAGGTTTCTACAGTGTCTGTTTTTTGGTAATTGCATTAATGCTTTCCCGTAGAACTTTAAAAACATTGTAGAATTTGTTCAGATACCTGAATGCATGTGTCAAAAAAATTCCAAGCCGCTTGGTGCTTGTTTAAGAATGGAATATACTGACTGTAAGTTTTATAATTTTTACAAAAAATAGAAATATTATGGCTTTATAGTTTGGTTTGGCGGTCATCCATGTCTACTATTCAAGTTGATGAGGAGACGAAGAGGAAGCTTTTGGAGATTGCTGGTCGGCTTCAAGCTGAGCTTAAGAGAAATGTGACATTTAACGATGCAATAAAGTTTCTTATCGAGCAATACGAGGGGAAAAAGGATTTTAGCGCCCTTCGGCCCTTCTTCGGAATCCTAAGAAATAGCCCCGGGGAAGTGAGAAGAATTCTGGGTGAGCTCAGAGAAGAGGAGGGGAAGAGACTTGAAAAGTTTACAAGGCAATCTAGCGGTTGACACGAGTGCCTGGATAGAGTATTTCTTAGGAACTGAACTTGGAAGGAGGCTCGACGGCTATCTTAGTTCCTCTCAACCAAAAAAGGTTTTCGTCTCACTTCTTACACTCACCGAAATTTACTACGTTTTGTGCAGGGCTGTTGGCGATGTTCAATCGTCCAATTCTCACCCCCATTTTAGGCTCTAATTGGGAAAAGAAGTCCTATAAAGGCTCCTTTCAAAGGCAGAATCGAATGATTAAACATCGCAAGGGCTGTTGGAGAGAAACTTGCCCAAGAATGCTTGGAAACTCTAAGCGTCATAAAAGACTGGGTCATAGATGGGTACTTGGACTTGGCTGTAAAGGCGGAAAATTTAAAATGCAGAAGAGCAATATCACTAGCCGACTGCACCTGTATAGCACTAGCAGAAAAATACGCGTGTCAAGCCCTCTTTGCCAGAAAAGAAAAGGAAATAGAAGAAGAAATGAAGCGTGTACCATTTAAAGTACACGTAATGTTCCTCGAAGAACAACAATAGCAAAGTTTTCAGTTCAGAACCCCGAAATTCTTCAGATTAAATTTGCGTATCTATATTTTGTTTTTGTTTATCGCATGTTGCCTCAATGTGAAAAGAAGGGAATTTTGGTGTTGTCAAGTTAGGGTATTATTCCTCTTTCACAGTAGTATTTGTTAAAAGTATCATAGCATTTGTCTAGATATGCGATGTAAGTGTCAAAGTCTAGGAGTCCAATTTTGAGCTGCAGGAAGAATCCCAGCGGATCCAGTGCCCTCATTATGCGTAGCTCATCCACTGTTGGCCAGGGCGTGGTTTTCAGCTCGTCGGCTACTTTGAGGTTCCATCCCACATTCTGTTTTACCATATCAACTGTTATTCCGGGATGGATGCTGTCAAGGTACATTTCTTTGGTTTTTTCGTCAAACCGGAAAATGCCCATGGTGGTTATTACTGCTGCCGGTCCTTTGCCTCTAAGTTTCAGTTTTTCCCTTGCTCCGGGCCCATCTATGAATCCGGGACTTGTTATGAAATCCACCTTTTCAGGGAATCTTCTTTTTTCCTGGCGCATCATTATTAGCAATCTTTGGGCTGAACATGCAATGTCGCATGCTCCACCACTTCCCGTTAAGCGTACTTCGGGTTTTTTGTAGTCGCCAATCACTGTGGAATTCACGTTTCCATACTTGTCAACTTGGGCTCCGCTTATTACACCCACATCAATGAGTCTACTTTGCTGGTCTGAGAAAACCCTTATCATACTGTCAGCCGAAACCACTCTTTCAAGACAGCTATCGTCCGCTACTCCCATCATTAGTCTTCTGGGCTGAGGATCTATGGCTCCGCCCTCCACGATTATTGTTAGTCTTGGAGCATGGGCAAGCTTGGCTGCCAGAGCCGCTATTAGGGGAATTCCTATGCCCGCAAAAATGGTTTCCTTATCCTTCAACTCTCTCATGGTGGCTGCAACCAACATTTCTGTTGGAAGAGCTTTTTCAGGTATTAGTTCTCCACTCATCATGTAAACCTCCATTAAATTTTCACGCTTTCAATGGTTCCTAGGAATTTGTGTGACATTTGGGTTAACTTTTGGAGTCTGTCCCATCCTACCTTCTTGCAGTATTCAGCGTGGTTCTCAATGCCGTAGACCCACTCGTCTGCCCATTTAAGGAAGTCTTCATGGCTCTTACTCCAGAAGTCTCTCACCCAGTGCATATGCATGGGAAGGTCATAAATGTAATAGTAGTACGATACTGCGGGATGGGCATGGTAGGGTGCCTCGCATACAGCATCTACACAGTAAAAGGGTACCAATGTGGCGTTGGGAAGTCTTCTAATTTCTTCAGTAGAGACAATTTCCTCTACCACTGCTATAACACGTTTTGAGGCTCTTGCTAGGTCACCTACAGTGCAGGTGGGACTAATTCCAAAGAACTGAACATTTCCCCTCTTATCGGCTCTCTGGGCAGAAATTATCCCCACATCGGGGTTAATCGCGGGAACCATAGCATAGGGTTCACCGGTCTCCTCATCAGTGAAAAGTTTGATTTTATTGTTCGCTTTCAATAAATCAGAGCCAAGAATGGATTTTGTCAACATGTGTGAAACACCCATACCTCCCGCCATAAATCTCAAAGCCATAGAGTAATGCGTGTACTCTTCAATTTCGATAGGATTTGGAACCCCATTCTCAAAAGCTCTCCGAGCAACATATGCGGGACCCATAATTCCCTCACCCACATATGAAAACACCAGCTTCTTCACACAGCCCAAACCCACCAAGCACTCCGCCATAGCTATGACATTAGCCGCTATTGTTAAGTTTCTTTTCTTCTGCCTCCCGACTTCCACTAGAGCAGCAACGGAGTCAATGTACCCCTGACCATGTAAACCTATCATATCCCCGTCCTTAACAAATTTACTTATTGCTTCCTTCAATGGTAACCTCTTATCTTCAGCATATCTATCATTACCCAAAAACCCAGCACCTCCAATTTTTAGTGATTGCTACTTATCTTCTCCCAATTGGTAATAAGACTTTTGGAATAAAAACCAGGAAAAGGTTTTCAAGGAAGTCCCCAAGGGAACACCTTTTTTTTGGGTCTACTGGCTTTTATACGTGGTTCCTGTCTCCACTCCTTCTCCTCCTTTTATTGGGGTGAGTCCGCATAACTCTTCTTCCGCTTTAGACTCAAATCTCTTTTTTTGGGGGGAACCTTCCCTCTCCAAAAATACGCATCAAATCACAAAAGTGGAGAAGAAGCAGGTACATGGACTATGGGGATAGTTCCAAAAGAAAACACCCCCTGAAACATTTTGTGCCAAAACATAACTTCAATGATTTTTCTAGTGTTAATAAAAATAATTTGCCTTTAAAAAGAGCAGAAAATTGTGATGAATGGAGCTTTTCAAGGCCTTTTTGGTTTTTGATTGGTTGGCGTTTCTAGTTTTCAAAAGTTACCACAAGATTTATAGTATATTTAAAGTATTCTTCACCTTGGTTGTCAATCAAAAATAAGTGTTTGTTTGCTCGTGCATCCTTATTTATTATGCCCTTTTAGTCCGAGTTTGGGGTGATAGAAATGACAAAGATTGAAACTTTCAAGAAGGGAGAGTCCGAGTACGTGGAGAGAGCAGAAAAGTTCACCACATTATCCGATATTGAGGTTAAACCGTTTTACACGCCTGACGATATCCAAATAAATTATCACAAGGATTTGGGGCTTCCAGGAGAGTTTCCCTTCGTACGTGGAGTATACCAAACAATGTATAGAGGCCGCCTTTGGACCATGAGAATGTTCTCAGGATACGGAACAGCTTTTGACACCAATAAAAGATTCAAATATCTTCTGGAACATGGGGAAACAGGCCTGAGCGTAGCGTTTGATTTTCCCACCCTCTATGGTTACGACTCGGATCATCCCCTTGCCCACGGCGAGGTTGGAAAGTGTGGAGTTGCCATATCCTCACTGGCAGATATGGAGGTACTTTTTGACGGAATCCCACTCAACAAGGTTACCACCTCAATGACCATTAATGGCCCCGCAGCAATTATCTGGGCCTTCTACATCGCGGCGGCTGAGAATCAGGGTGCCCAAAGAAAAGAATTGGGCGGAACCATTCAAAACGATATACTGAAGGAATACATTGCCCAAAACTCATACATTTTTCCGCCGGAACCCTCAATGAGACTGATTCTAGACACCTTCGAATTTGGGACAGAGGAGTTGCCCCGCTGGAACACCATCAGTATAAGTGGCTACCACATAAGAGAAGCGGGGGCCACCGCAGTCCAAGAACTAGCCTTCACCTTGGCAGATGGACTCACCTACGTGGACGCCGCCCTAGAGAGGGGAATGAATATAGATGCCTTCGCCCCCCGACTGTCCTTCTTCTTTAATGCCCACAACTACTTCTTTGAAGAAATCGCAAAGTATCGGGCAGCCAGAAGAATTTGGGCCAAAGAAATGAAGAATAGGGGCGCAACCAATCCCCGCTCCATGATGCTACGCTTCCACACCCAAACAGCAGGTGTTTCCCTAACCGCCCAGCAACCATTAAACAACGTGGTTAGAGTAGCCATTCAGGCCCTGGCCGCGGTTTTGGGAGGCACACAATCGTTGCACACCAACTCCTACGATGAGGCTTATGCCCTTCCAACAGAAGAGGCAGTAAAGTTGGCTTTGAGGACCCAGCAGATAATAGCCTACGAAACCGGAGTCACCGACTCCATCGATCCCTTGGGAGGCTCCTACTATGTGGAGTGGTTGACGAACAAGATGGAGGAGGAAACCTACAAGTACTTTGACATAATTGAAAAGAAGGGGGGAGTAATAGAATGCATAAAGAAGGGCTTCTTCCAGAACGAAATAGCTAAAGCCTCCTACAAGTACCAGAAGGAAGTAGAACAAGGTAAGCGAAAAATTGTGGGGGTAAACTGCTACAGGACAGACCAGGACGACGAGGTCTGCATTCCAGTGTTGGTAGTTGACCCTGAGGTTGAACGGGTGCAATGTGAGAGGCTCAAAAAACTTAGAGAAACCAGAAACAATGACAAAGTAAGAGACGCCTTAAAGGAGCTTGAAAAACAGGCCAGAACCGAAAACAACCTAATGCCCTATCTCCTAAAATGTGCCCACGCCTACGCTACCCTGGGAGAAATAAGAGAAACCCTCGTCAGCGTATTCGGCGAATATCAGCCCAAAGACTGGTTCTAGCTTCAACCAGAATTCGTTAAGAATGCTTTAGTAAATGCTTTGCCATGAAAAACATTTTTTCATGCTTTATCTGAAACGCTTCTAGCGTATGTTGGTTTGTCATGAAAAACATTTTTTCATGCTTTATCTGAAACGCTTCTAGCGTATGTTGGTTTGCCATGAAAAACTTTATCTGAAACGCTTCTAGCGTATGTTGGTTTGCCATGAAAAACTTTATCTGAAACGCTTCTAGCATATTTTGGTTTACCATATTACACTCCAGTAGTCTAGGGAAAGAAGCCGCAAATCGCCACCAAAAGAGAGAAGAACTCTTGAACTCTTTCCCCTTAGAAAAGGTGGAAGTCACCAGAAAGATTATGTTCGGCAAGAATTAGAACCTTTAGGAAGAAGGTTCGGAGTAATGGAAATATTCCCCTCAATATTATTTGGCGCCTCCCTTATATTACTACTTTTAACTGCCTCCCCCTTATCGCCTCAATACTTGCCAGGTGTGTTTAGCTCGGTGAATTGAATAAGGCTTATTATTTCCCCTTTTTGTAAATGTGGTTTTCTATTCGTTTTTCCTTCAGGTTTCATGAGAAGAACAAAAGAAGGGATTATTAAGCTTCTCTTAGCTTTTCCACCAATTAAAAGGGAAATCTAAAAACTGAGCTAAACACACCCTGCCAGAATAGCGCTAATTTAGAAATCACTTCATCTTTATAAGTCCTGTATATTCAAAAAATTAAAATAAATTTTTTAAATTTATTTAAAATAAATGTAAATAAAATTAAACTATAAAATTTATAAATAAAATTTAAATGAATTCCAAAAAATTTTTATATATGTTAAATAAAAAAAGAATCAATTCCATAGCTTGAAAATCGGATGATACACGAATTCTGCAAATAATTTGAAAGAACCTGACCACCATAACCAGTACTTTGAAAAAAGGACAGAGTATCATCACTAAACAAAGAACGCCAAGGAGGGACGCGATGACAAAATACCCAAAAATTATAAGGGAGAACATATGTCATTACAAAAAAGAATCACAACCAAGCACAAAAAATTGGTACTAAGCCTCATAATCATAGCTTCACTAACCGGACCACTCCTTTTAGCCACCACAACCCAACACCAGAACAAGTATCCGCTCATCAACGCCTACCTGCAAGGAGTCACCCAGAGCCCTAACAGCATCATCCGAGAAAAAACCACTTACATCGACCATGATTACACATTTACTGGAAACATCCATGATGAGATAGTGATGAATGCGAGCAACATAGTGATAAACGGAGACGGATACCTCCTGGCGATAGATTCGCAAAATCTTTTTTCTTTTGTTGGCCTAATAATTTTAGCTTTTTTCCACATTTTTCCTAAAATTTCAAGGTTTCAACAATCCAATCCCGAAAAAGGGTTCGGGAAAAGTTAAGGAAGCACGGAAAAAAAGGGCCCAAAAAACACTGGATTCTGCGAATCTATCGCTAGGGGGTGTGGGGTGGGTTTAGACTTCTTCGTGGCTGGGTTATCATGAGAACGGTTAGTAAAATATAAATGGGGAGGAGGAGAATGACCAATTGGGGTAGTGTCTCAATCATTTTTTTATCACTGTTATTACTTTGTGTTGAGGCACTACTCCAATCTTTCGGTTAACTGCACTAAAAACTTTTTATGCCTGAATTTGCTATGAAAACATCTTTTCATGCTTTGTCTAAGAAGCGTAGCTTATGTAGGTTTTTAATAGAAAATGATGGTCGTCGTGATATTATTTGAGATTCTAAGGATTTTTCAGATGTTTCGACCGGTGGGTTTTAGGTTTTGCTTATGGTTTTTTGTTGCGGTGGATTGTTCTCTCAGTTTTTGTATGTGGGGATGGAGTGATTGTATAAAATATTTAAGTGGGTGATGCAAATTTAATACATATGGGAGCGAAGATGGAGAATGTGAGAAGAGAAATTCTGGAGCTTAGAAAGGATCTTGTTAGGATTGAGCAGAGACTTAGAAGGATTGAGAGGGAATTTTTAGCGTATTCCCGGGTTGAGGAAATTAGGAGTGAGTTGAAGAAGGAGTTTCCCTCACTGGATTTTGACGATGACCTGCTTGAGCTTGTGGGTAAGCTTCCCTACAATCCCGTTGAGAGGGACCGGGAAGTTATTAGAGAAGCCGTGGAATGGTTGATTAAATGAAGGCCTTTTTGGACGTAAATGTTTTTGTGGATGTGCTGGAGAGAAGGGAAGGTTGGAAGGCCTCTATTGCCATGGTACGGCTCGTGAGGGCGGGTAGAATTCAAGGTTACATTTCCGCACTGACTCCGCCGATTCTATATTTTTTAAGAGCTAGGATTTCCAGCGAAGAAGAGGCGAAGGAGGATGCTAAAAGGGTCATAGAGGGATTCCGGATTGTGCCGCTCTCTGAAGAAATAATTTCACTTTCATTTGATGAAAAGAGAATGGGGGATTTTGAGGATTCGATACAGTTTTACTCCGCTAAACCTTCATCAGAAGTACTCATAACGAGGAATAAGAAGGATTTCAGAGCGGTAGAAAACGAAATAGAAGTACTAACACCAGAAGAGTTTCTGGAGAAATATAAGCCAATTCCCTAGTCTAACGGGTTCCAAGTTCTATTTTTGAAAAGAATAAAGGACTTCGTTCCAAAAAATATTCAAGGTGTGTGGGTAGGTTCTATAAAAACTCGCATAGCGTTTAATCCTAATTTAGAAGCAGTTGGGGCGAAGATGAATTCCCGGTAGCCTTCACAGGTTTTGTTCATTTAGAATATGTTCTCAGGGAATTCTCTGACTTCTCTTTCCACATATAATTTGAGTATGTATGGCTTGTCTTCAGACAGGTTTTACAAGACCCTTAATAATGACTGTGGTGTCAAGTAAATCGTTTACTCATAGTATTTTTTTTCTTCCACATGCTTCCTCAAGGGCTTCCTCTGAGTCCTCCTTTACCTCAACGTTCTCCAAGTCTCTCATTAACAAGTTGATACTCGGTTTTACAACTATCCTCAACCTAATTCCTTCCGGAAGGTCGATTCTCTCCACAGGTTTAAACACTCCCTCCTCGTACACCGCTTCAATAGATTTGTCAGCCTTATCCACAGCTTTCACCATCCATTATGCTATTCGCCAAAAATCCACTTTTTTAGAATCCTAAATCCCCTGAAATTTTTTGAAGCGCCTCTAAACTTATCCTAAAAAACTCACTTAGTGGTACTCCGATCTCCTCGCAAACCCTAATTCTGTCCCGGCCTGTGGCTGCGGCAAATGTTTTGTCTTTAAACTTCTTTTTGAGTGTTTCCACCCTGACCTGTTCCAGCTTCTTGTCTGGCATCACAAGGGCGGCTGCTATAATCAAACCTGAGACGGCGTCCGAGCAAATAAGCCCTTTCTCCAGCCTACTCTGAGGTTGAACATGGGTGTACTCATAGTTGTGAGCCTTTACTGCATTAATAACTTCTGGGGGCACCAGACCCTGAAGGTACTCCACAGTTTTGGTGGCATGTATTCCGGGGGAGTTCATGGTTTCCTGATAATCCAAATCATGGATTAAACCCACTATTCCCCAGAGTTCTTCGTCTTCTCCCAAGTGTTTGGCCAGGTTCCGCATTATAGCCTCCACAGCCAGAACATGCTTCACCAATTTATCATCCTTAAGATGCTCATTCAACATTTTTAAGGCTTCGTTCCGAGTTAACATAACCTAGTTAAATGTGCTACTTATATTAAATCTTACCCTCATAGACACAAAAACAGGCAGAATTAGAAACGAAACAGTTGTGTTATCCCTTCATTTATTTTTGTGCTGCTGTTCACCTGTTTTTCTTCTATTTTTTGTGTTGTTCTCTGTTTGCAAGGGTAAACCCAATCTCTAGGGCTCTAGTGTTTATGTTGGGGTGTTTTACCGTTTCCCTTACGGCTTTAAGTATGGTTTCTTTCTTAATTATTCCTGTTACCGCCACCAAGAAGCCTAGTAATATTATGTTGGAGTAGAGGTTGCTTCCCAGCTCTTTTTCTGAGAGTTCTGAGGCTGGCACCTGATAAATTTTCACGCCTTCAAATGGCCAACTCCTCACTAAGGTAGAATCTACTATTACTTTTTTGTCCTTCTTTACTGCGCCTCCCTGCTTGTCTACTGCTTCTTGGGAAGTGAAAACGTGGATGTCGGCATCTATGGCTCCCGGATAATCAATTTCTTCATCAGATATTACTACTTCGGTCCAAATGTCTCCGCCCCTCACTTTTGCCCCGTAGGACGTGACTTGTGTTGCAATTTTTCCCTCACATACGGTGGCTGTCCTAGCCAATAATTCCCCCATAGTTATGACTCCCTGTCCTCCGGAGCCCACGATGCGAATTTCAGTTCTCACCATTTTCTCTCCCCCTCATTTTAGTGTATTGTTCCGATAATTCGGGAGCGGCCTTCTCAACGAACTCGCCCACCACTATTTTTTGGCTAAGCTCCTCTGCTGAGAGCTTTTTAGCTTCTTCTTTGCTCACTATGATTCCTTGAAGCCATTTTGCCATGTCAACTGGATGCCTTACCTTAATGAGGGGACCGTAGCGTACCGGGCATGGTGAAAGCACTTCGATGAATGAGAATCCCTTCCTCTGAAGGGCCTTCTTAATGGATCTGATGAGTTGTCTCGCATGCAGAGTTGACCATCTTGCCACATAGGTTCCACCAGCTGCCTCCACGAGTTTACATAAATCAAAGGGGTTTTCCAGGTTGCCATAGGGCGTGGTATCCGTTCGCAGACCATGGGGAGTTGTTGGAGCCACCTGTGCTCCAGTCATTCCATAGATAAAATTATTCACACAAATAACTGAGAGTCCAATGTTTCTCCTGGCTCCATGAATTAAGTGGTTGCCCCCTATGGCTGACAGGTCTCCGTCTCCCGAGATAACCACCACGTTCAGCTCGGGTTTCGCCAGTTTTAAACCAGTGGCAAAGGCAATGGGGCGTCCATGCGTCGTGTGAAGCACATCCGTGTTAAATAGGGGGCTCGGTATCCAACCCGCACAGCCTATTCCGGAAACGAAGGCCACTTTTGTAAAATCGAGACCCAACTCGTCAACTGCTCTTAGAATACATTGGGCGATGACTCCGTCACCGCAGCCTGGACAGTGGGGGAGAGGCAATGTTTCCGGCCTAATATACTTCATTAATGGATGCACAGATCTTCCACTCATGAGGACGCCTCCCTTCTTATGGCTTCTAAAACATATTTGGGGTTATGTATGGCTCCCAGAGTCTGGGGAGGCAGAAACCCAACCTCCGCCGTCCCGCAGGATGCACTTCTCACATAATCCAGAATTTGTCCCATATTACTCTCCAAAACTATGATTTTATACACCTGCTCCGCTATCCTCGCGATTTCCCGCCGGGCGAAGGGCCAAATGGTAACCAGTCTAACGCATCCCACCCTTATTCCCTCCATTCTTGCCTTTTTTAACGCCCACAGCGTGGATCTAAAAGGACTACCATACGTTAGCAGGACAATTTTGGCATCATCAATTTGAAGCATTTGTAATCTTACAATTTCATTCCAGTGCTTCTCAAACTTTCCATAAATTCTCTTAATCAAATGATCCAAATCCTTTGGATCGCTGACTTTACGGTATCCCCTCTCATCGTGACAGGAACCAGTAACGTGAACCCGGAATCCAGACCCAAATGCAGGCATGGGGGCCACATCCTCACTTAGAAAGAAGGAGTTTTCCCCCTTCACCTCGGGCTTCTTTCTATTTATTATTGGGATGTCCCGACTTGCCCTAATGACAACACTCTCCCTCATGAAACTAACATAGGCGTCGGTTAGAAGGATTACTGGAGTTCTTAAAGCCTCAGATAAATTAAACGCCTCCACAGTAAAATCAAACATGTCTTGGGGTGAGGATGGTGCAAGAACCAGTATGGGATACTCTCCATGGGCACCATGCCTAGATTGCATCACATCTCCCTGTAGGGGCACCCCCACCTGCCCAACGCCCGGTCCTCCCCGCTGAACATCCACTATTACACAGGGGGTCTCGGTCTGAACCGCGTAACCTATTCCCTCCTGCATTAAGCTGAAGCCGGGGCCACTGGTGGCCGTCATAGATTTTAAACCCGCCCAAGAGGCACCAATAACCGATGATATTGATGCTATCTCGTCCTCCATCTGTATGCTTATTCCCCCCACTTTGGGCATCTTTAAAGCCATAACTTGACCTATTTCTCTTGCGGGAGTAATGGGATAAAATGCAAAGAACCTGCAGCCCGCAGCTAACGCTCCCTCTGCGCAGGCCACGTTTCCTTCCAAGAAATCTACACGTTTACCTGCTTCACCGGACAAAAATATTCCTCCCAAAAATGTTAGATGGATTCTACCTGATTCTGTATGGTTTCTCCCACTTTTATAAGTGGCGACACCAAACTATTCCAGCTAACACAGACAATATCAGGGGATTAGTGGGAAGGCACATTTTATAAATCAGCCCCCTTTTTTGGGGTGCTGAGAATCCTTTTTGGACATAACATTAAAATATTTCTTGTCTTTATCGGATAACCATACTTTTTTGATGGAGATGGGTGCTTGAAAAAGGCGAATATAATAGTTGACCCCTCCAAGTGTCGAATGTGCCTGCAGTGCCAGATTTTCTGCTCTCTCCTGCACGAGGGAGAGGCGAATCCCTCGAAGTCTAACCTAACCATTGAGAAGGGCGCTATTACTTTTCTTGAGACCTGCAGGGAAAACTGCAGTTTCTGTGCTGACTACTGTGCCTACCAAGCATTAAAAACCAAGTAATAATTTTGGGAGTCTGAAGAATAATGGATTATTATGGTTATGCGGGTGCGGTTCTAGACTTGAACCTAACCACCGGAGAAAAAGAAGTTATACCTCTGGAGGAGAATTGGATTAATGACTATATTGGAGGAGCGGGTTTAAGCTTTAAGCTTTTCAGCCACCACCACAAACCCAAGGCCGACCCCCTATCTGAGGATAACGTTATTGTTCTTGGCGTGGGACCAATAGTGGGCACCGGGGCACCTTTGGGTTCCAAGGTTTTTGCAGTAACAAAATTTGCAATACCTGCTTCTGAGGATGGGAAACACTACGTAACCACCGCTATTGGGGGCTTCAAAAGGTTCGGACTCATGATGAAGAGGGCGGGATTTGACCACCTCATCATTAGAGGTAAATCCCCAAAACCAGTTTACCTCCATATTAAAAATGGTGGAATGGAGGTCAAGGACGCCTCCCCCCTTAAAGGCTGCGATACCTATCAAACCACTGAAAAACTTCTCTCCCTACACCCAGGCTCAGGCGTAGTTGCTAATGGTCCCGCAGGCGAAAATCTGGTTAGACTCTCACTAACCATAGTTGATGGTTTGGGAACCTTGGGTCGGGGAGGCTTAGGGGCGGTTCTGGGCTCCAAAAACATTAAGGCAATTGTCGCTCAGGGCTCCGGAGGAATAAAGGTTGCAAGGCAGAAGGAGCTATTCAAAAAGGCTAAGGAAATAGTAAGTCTCATAAAATCCCAGGACATTTTCAAAACCGCTCAAGATATGGGGGCCCACGTTTTCTGGGAGATGATTTACCTCAAGAACATGTCCTCTGGAATTTGGACTAAGGATAAGTTCAACGAACTCTACGGAATGGGGCCATTCACCCAATCCAGATTGGCTTCCGAGGCTTGTTTATCCTGTCCTATAGGCTGCAAGACTCAACACCGAGTCGCTGAGGGACCCTTAACCGGCACTGAAGTGAAGACCACTCACTTCATAAACACTGCTAACCTGGGCCAAAAACTGGAATTGGAGGATTACCGTGAGGCTCTCAAGCTGGTGGATGCCTGCAACAGAGCAGGCGTGTGCCTGTACACCTTTTCAGAAATGGCGGATTACATATCTCGGCTCCTTGGAGAGGGCAAAATAACCAAGGAAGACCTTTTCGGCTTCGTTCTGGAGAGGAACTTGGATAGCTATTTGGAATTCTTGGAAAAAATAGAAAGTAGGGAAGGTATTGGAGCCGTGGCTGCCGATGGTTGGTTTGCTTTATCCCAACATTTAGAGTATGATGCTCTTGTCCACTACAAGCATAGTCGAGGAATTGTTAAGGGAACGGACTGCATATTTGACGCCCGATTCAATAGGTTGGACTCCTCTATGGTTTCCCAAGTGGTGAATCCCAAGGGCGGTTTCCAGGCTTGGGGCAACTTCGGCGGCAGACTAACCACACAGGATGTGCCAGAATTATATAACACTCCTGAGAAGGAGAATCTGGGAAGATTGACTGCCCAGTCAGAGGATTGCATGATGGTTCTAAACTCTATAGGCGCCTGCTATGTAATTGTTAATACCCTATCAATGTTTGGATACCCCATACTCAAAACACTTGCAGAAATATATGGATGCATCACCGGAATAGACGTTGAGCCCAAAGAATTAAAATTGAGGGGCGAGCGCTGCTTCAACCTCTACAAAATGTTGAATGTGCGGGAAGGCTTCAACAGAGGCGACGACCGCTTTCCCGGAGTTTGGCTTGAACCCAAAGAAACACCCGAAAGAACCTTAACCCTAAAAACCCTATATGCCAAGAAGGATGTAGACAAACAAATGCTGGAACAAATACTTGACGAGTACTACCGCGAGAGAGGCTGGGACGTGGAGAAGGGAGTTCCCACCCCTGAAAAGTTAGCTTCCCTGAAACTAGACCACCTAAAATAGACATCGAAAAACAATGAGAAGAAAAATTTGGAATATAACCGAAAAGTGACGGTCTCCCCATCAATATTTTCTCTTTTGGATTTTTGGAGGCTACTCTTCTTCCTCTTCTATTCCGCAGATTCTTTTGGCGTCGCGTACCCTTGATTGTAGGGGTTCTCCTTTGGAAGCGTAGTACATGGTTATCTTGCATGCCTGTCCGGAACCTCCGCCATGGGCTGCTGAGTGGCAGAGGGCTCCTGCACCATAGGTTAGATTTTCAATCAGCCTCACGATTCTTGCTCTGTGTTCTGCAGGGGTTTCATTTGCTCCTGCGTAAAACCTTGCGAGGTAGTGGGCTATTTCAGGATTCCTGAATTCTTTCTCGCTGGGCAAGGTTGTGATGATTCCTCCGGTGATGTCTTCTGCAAGCCTTACAAGTTCGTAGACTGCCTTTGAAGCTACGTACTTTGTATTATTCGCAAGTATCATATCTGGTATCATTCCCGCTCCCTCGTAGTATGTGGCTTTAACGCATGCTGCTATGCCGCAGGAATACATGGTTTCATTGTAGCTTATCATGTCGGTTATTTTCTCCCTGACGTGGGAAACATTTGCTGTGCCGTTTAATTCTGCGTAGGCTTGAACCGCCCCTATGAGTATGTCTGACCAGCCTGTTTTGCAGCCGCCTGTGGTTGGCCTGTGGCAGGCACCTAAAAGGTTGACAAGCATTCCTGTGAATTCTACCTCGCCACACATAAACACCCTTTCCCAGGGAACAAAAACGTCGTCAAATATTACCACTGTTTCGTGGAAACCATATTTGGGATTGCCAATGTCCCACTCTAAATCTTCCCTTCGGCGGTCGTCTTGAGAATAGCGGGCAGAAATGTTTTTTATTCCCTTTGCGTTTCCCGGAACCGCGCAGCAAACGGCATAGTCTTCCGAACCGGGGTAATGGGTGGTGGAGGGTGCTACAAACTTTTCATGGGAACACACGGATCCAGTCTGGCAAAGCTTTGCTCCCCTAAGAACTATGCCGTCTTTGTCCTTTTCTACAACTCTTAGGTACATGTCGGGGTCGCTTTGTTCGTGGGCTTTAAGTAGGCGGTCTCCCTTGGGATCAGTCATTGCTGGGCAGCCTATTAAATCGTTTTTCTGGAAATATTTTATGTATTCCACTGCATTTTTATAGTAGTGGGTGCCTTTGGCCTCGTCAATCTTTTTAGTTGTTGCAAGCAGTGCGGGGAATGAGTTGTGGACGCAGCGGAAGGAACACATACCTATTCTGCGGTTAGCGTATCTTGTGATGTCCACCTTTCTTATGAGGTCCTCCACGGTTTGGGCGACGTGAGTCCACCGGCTAATGGTTTCCCCTGTGAGGTGAGACTTGGTAAGAAGGAAGTCTTTTAGTTTTTCCTCATGCTGCATATCATAGGTTGTGGCAATGGCGTTAATCATGGGTTTCACTTTGGGATGGTTGACAACGGATTTGCCCGAAATTTTGCCACCATCAATGTACAATTCAAAATTCATGTCAATCATGTCCTGGATGTACTCCTCGCCAGTCTTCAAATACAATTCTACTACACCTCTTTACTCTATAACCTCATTTTACAAGCAATGAACACAATAATACACTAGGAAGAAGGAGCCTTATATTATATCTTTCGACACATGCTGTGTTGCATAATTTTACTTTTTTAAGTAGGTTTATTAGGTTGTTGAAAATTTTTCAAATTAACAATGTAAAATTATAAAAAATTCATTAGAATATATAAAGAAATTGAAAAAATGAAAATTGTACAACACAGCATCGACACATAAATCCAGAAAAGGATTTTATCCTCCTTCCACGGACATTTTGCTATTTTCTGCCACCGATCCCTAAATACTTTCACTGGTCACACATAAAGGAGCTTAAAAATATGAGTTAATGCCAATATATCCTCACATGGTAGGAAAACGAATAGGAATAAACTAAATGCAGAAAGGAAGTAAAGATTAAAAACTGTTTTTGCGCATAAATTAATTCAACACCTTAAGCATAAATTAATTTAACATCTTAAAATTGGTAATTTGATGATTGGTGAAAATGTAATTTTTGGAGGGAGACTTTTTGTCAGAACTAATGGAAGAGATTAAGGCCCTGGTCACGGGTCACATTAAGGGTTCCCCACACTTGAGCGGAGCCAAGTATTATAACGAGCCAGTTGAGAGAATGCCACGAGTCAAAATTGAGGAGCTGCAGTGGAAACTGTTGAAACTACAAATAAAGAGAGCCTACGAGCTCACCCCCTTCTATCACAAAAGGCTCAAAGAAGTGGGAATTAAGCCAGAGGACATTAAAACCTTAAAAGACTTCCAAAAAATTCCGCCTGTGCTAAAGGATGATATTCGAGAGCAGATGAAGAAAACAGGAGACCCCTTCGGGGGATGTTTGGCGGTGCCCTTTCTACCATCCAAGATACTAAACGTGTATTCCTCTACGGGAACCACGGGACTGAGAACATTCAACGTTCACACGGAGTGGGATAGGAACTGGTGCTTGGAAGAAATCTGCAGATTAGGAGTCATGGAAATGCAAGATGCGCCGCCTGGATCTGTTTTCATAGACTTCGGTTTCCACTGGCACGGAGGAATCACAGGCGTTGAGATGGGAGTCTCAAGATTGGGACTGATAGTAGCGCCTATGGAGGCTTTGGGACCGGGATTCGAGCTTGAAAGGTGCTTGCAGGCACTCCAATTTCTTAAACCCATAAGTATCCATTGGCCGCTGGTAACACTGTGGATTTTTGGAGACTGGCTCCAATCAATAAACAAGGATCCCAAAGAAGCCATGAAGCATGTAAAACTATTATCCACATCGGGTGATGTGTTGACCGCTGCCGCTGCAGAATTTGTTAAGGAATACTGGGGTTTTGAGCGTGTACATTCCGGTTTTCAGATGGCTGACACTTGGATAACTGGGTGCAACTGTTCTGAGCAACCTCCCAACATTACTCACATCTGTGATGACTTCCACTATGTGGAAGCTGTGGATCCCGAAACAGGGGAGCAGGTAGCACCGGGCGAGCGGGGTATACTGGTAATCACTCCACTGGTTATGGAAGCCATACCACATTTGAGATGGAATAATGAGGACTACGTCTCACTGATTCGGGATGAGTGTGAATGTGGTCGCACCCACACCCGTCTTCATTGGTATGGGAGAGAGGCTTTTGCCGTAGATGTTAGGGGTAGGAAGGTGTTTCCCAGCGAAGTTGAAACAGAGCTGTTCGAATATCCAGAAATAGGAGTTAACGCCATTGCTTCACAATTCGTTAAAACTGCGGAAGGCTCCCAAGACAAATTAATTATAAGAGTAACCTATTTCCCAGACAAGACAAAAGACCCCCAGAAGTTGAAGGAAAGTGCTGAGAAGAAAATAAAACAAAAACTGGGGCTTGATGTGGAAATCGAATTTATGAGTCAAGAAGAGATGAAGGCCGCCCTAACAGCACCCCACAAGACATCGAGGCTAGTAAAACGCTATTAAACAAATCCACCCCACATTTTTTTATTGCTTCCATTCTAATTAATCATTCACCAATATTTGACTATTCACAAATAGTTTATCAAAAACAAATCCAAGAAATGTTTAGGTTTTAGAGACACAGACCTTTTTTAAACATTATGAGTATGGGTTTTGTGGCTTGTTTATCGATGTGATTATTTAAGAGTGCAATGGAAATAGGATTTGTTTGGAGGTGTGTTTGTTGGAGAAGTATCCTTGGTGGACTGAGTATCAGAAAAAATTGGCTGATGAGGTTGAAGCTTTTGCCCTTCAGATTGCTCCCAGAGCTCTGGAGCTGGTCTGGAAAAGAGAACATCCAGCAGACCTTGTTAAAATGGTTGGAGAAAAGGGATGGTTTGGAGTACTAGTACCCGAAGAGTATGGAGGAATGGGTAAAAACGGCGGAGTGACTTCCAGTGCGATTATAACTGAGGGACTAACCAGCGTGGGAATGCTAGGAGGACTGTTTTTCTCCACACAGTTCGGAGGTGTAAAACAGCTATCAAAATTTGGTACACCTGAGCAGAAGGAACGCTGGCTGACCAGGGTGGCTCGGGGCGAAGTAATAGGTGCACTGGGCCTCACAGAACCCTTTGTGGGAAGCGACGCTGCAGGAATAAAAACTACTGCAGTGAAGGACGGTGATGAATGGGTGATTAATGGCAAAAAGAGATTCATAACAAATACTGGAGTTGCAAACCTATACTTTGTTTATGCAAAAACCAGCAATGACCCAAAAGATATTCAGGGCAGGAGACATCTAACAGCTTTTGTTGTGGAACGAGGAACCCCCGGGTTTAGCGTGGAGAGGATAAATGAATTGGCCGTTTTTGATGCGGTGCGTAACGGTACTCTTAACTTTAACAATGTGCGCGTTCCAGAGGAAAACATAGTTGGAGGAGTGGGCGGGGGTTGGAATGTTATGACCTCTGGTCTCAATTTTGAGAGGCTAATGATTGCAGTTTGTATGGTTTCCGCGATGAGAGAAGCCCTTAGGAACGCTTTGTACTTCACTGAGAGGAGAGTGCAGTTTGGTCAAAGAACAATTGATTTTGAAAGTAACCAGTACAAAATTGCGGACATAATTATGAGGCTTAAATCCACAAGGCTGCTCTGCTATTATACTGCTTACCAAGAGGATTTGGGCAACAACCCCATAATAGAGGCGAACGCGGCAAAAATTATGGCTACAGAATTGGCAAGGGAGTGTGCCATAGACGCCTTACAGATTTGCGGAGGAGACAGCTTCACCAAATATTACACAGTGGAGCAACTGTTGAGAGACACCAAAATAAACGAAGTGGGAGGAGGCACAAACGAGGTTCTGAGACGCCTAATAGTCTACATATACCGGAGACTATTCTCAACCGAGATACCCCAACCTAGGAGACGCATACACAAAGAGCTGAGAATCCCCATTCCATACTTTGAGCCTCTTGGTAGAAAAG
>JAHAWU010000138.1 GCA_018383815.1 Candidatus Jordarchaeia archaeon
TATGGGGTAGGTTTAGGCTTGTTCCCAGAGGTCGGGTTATTATGAGGGCGGTTAGTAAAGCATAAATGGGTAGAGCGAGAATAAACAACTGGAGTAGTTCTTCGTTCATTTTTTTTCACTCATTAGTTACTTGTAGCGAAGGACTACTCCAATCTTTCGGTTCAAACCTGCACTAAAAACTTTTTACGCCCAATTTTTCAAATGTATATTGTAAAGTTGCAAAAATTCATCGAGTAAAAAATTATGGGAATGAAAATGTTGCGAATTACTGGTCAGTAAAAATTTATATGTTGATGCTATGGATTGGTATGATGTTCATGAAGGTGTTTCTGTGAGAGAAGTTACCGTTGCTGCTATTCAGATGAGGTTGATTGACGCTTTTACCAGGTCTGATGTGGATGAGAATGTTTCCCACGCCTTAGAAATGGTGGAAAAGGCTGCGGAGGGGGGAGCAGAAATAGTTGCCCTCCCCGAGTTTTTCAATGTGGGCTCTTGGCTTGAGAATAAAAGACCAGAAGAAGTTGTTGAGCCCTTAGATGGACCCACATATCGGAAAGTTAGGGAGAAGGCCAGAGAGTTGGGAGTATGGTTGGTGGGAGGCACTATTCCGGCCAGAAAGGGTGATAAAGTCTACAATGCTGGAATAATTGTTTCGCCTCGGGGCGAAGTTGTGGATTTTAGTAGAGCCTGGTATTACCCCGGATACTATGAGTTGGAGGGAAAGTATCCTGTTGTAGAGTGTGAATTTGGAAGGATAGGAGCCATAATTTGTGGAGACATTTTACTGAGTGAAATCCCCAGAACATTAAAGTTTAGGAGAGCCGACATAGTTTTTCACCCAACCCTAGCCAATGAACTGTCTCTCCAATTGTTTCACGAGTTTGCATGGGTGAGAGCCATAGAAAACTGCTACTTCATTGTTCAGATTAACCCTATAGCCTACCACCCCAAGGTGGGAAAACTACCAGGACGCAGCGCCATCTTCTCGCCCTTCGGGGAAAAAATAGGTGAAGCCCCTCTGGAAAAAGAACACATTCTGATAGCAAAACTAGACCCCAATATCAGGTCCAAAACTTGGTTTGGCGGAAAAAGCCTAGACGAAGCCAAAAGTTTCTTTGACGGCCCACTAAAGGACGCTATCAAAAGAATAAACTACATAGAAACGCTAAGCACAGCCCTAAGACGCGATTCAGAATAATCCCTATGCGTATTTAAAAAATTAATTTCACAATTAGTTTTTATCATTTTTGTTTTCCAACTCCGCCACTACAAAATTTTAGTGGAGCGGTAAAAAATATATGGTTGGAAGAGGATATTTCACTGAATTAGTTGGAGGAAATATTATGTTTTATGAAGAAAAGTGCACCCTCTGTGGAGAGTGCCTGATGAAGTGCGCCTATTTAGCCTACCCCGAGAAAAAGGCTAAGGAGGAGTTTAAAAAACTAATTAAGGGCGAACCCACACCAGTAACCTCAGAGTGCATCACCTGCTGTGCCTGCAACATGTACTGCCCTGAAGGAGCCAATCCCTTCGACCTAATTAATCAAAGACAGGAGGAAACTGGAACCTTCCCAGCAACAGAGAGAGCAGTAGGCATGATGAGCATGGCCTCCCAACTGCCCTCAGAAGTCAAAAAGGGGGAAAAGGGAAAACCAGTTTTGAATCTCTGCACAGTAGATCTTCTCCCGGGAGTTATTGAAGGCCGGCTTTTCGACGGGTTAACCATTACCAAGGGTGGAGACTACTTCTGCTACATTGGCTGGATCCACGTTGGTAAGCCCAGCATGGTTAAACAAAACGCCCAAAAGTTTGTGGACAACTTGTCCAAGGTAGTAAGGGAAGTGGAAGCCAAGGAGGTCATATGCTACCACGACGACTGCTACGCTCTTTTAGGCAATAAGGTCGAAGAATTTGGAATAAAGCTGCCATTTAAACCGGTGCATATAATAGAGTATCTGAGAGATTACGTCAAAGCCCACAAGGACGAAGTAAAAAAGCTCAACATGAAAATAGCGTACCAACAGCCTTGCGCCTCAAGATACACCTTTGCCAAAGACAAAATGCTTGACGAACTCTTTAAACTCATAGGAGTTGAAAGGGTGGACAGAAAATATGACAGGATGTATGCACTGTGCTGTGGCGGGGCGCAGGGAGCAATGTCCACAGTGTCCAAAGAAGAAGTGGAAGAATGGCGGAACAAGAACCTGATGGACGCCAAGGAACACGGAGCAGAAGCAATGGTTTTTCTCTGCCCTATGTGCGTTCTCAGCCTCAGAAGCAGAGCCAAAGCACAAAACTTGGAACCCTACATACTAAGCAACCTAGTACGCCTAAGCTTGGGTGAAAAACTCACCGTTGGAGGAGCAGGCAAAGTTTTCGAATAAAAAAAGTTCCCCACTATTTTACATAGAAATGTGAAAAATGAGAAACGAATCTTTAAGGGTGCAAGTTCATCTTAGTAGAGCGCCCATTCTCCGGGTGCCATTATTCCTTGGGGGTCTAATAATTTTTTTATTTTTTTCATAAGTTTGAGGTATTCTGAATCAGCGTTTTTTAGAACAAATTTTTGAAGTGTAGGGGAGGGTTTCCAAAGCACACCCCCGAGATTAATACATTCTTCAGAGAGTTCCTTCAAGACGTTTACTAATTTTCTGACCTGGTCATGATCTCTTTTGTCAAAGGGGAATACGTATAGTATACAGATAGCGTGTCCGGTGCGCATCGACCTCAGAAAATGTAAATACTGAAATCCATGCCTTCTAGCTATCTCAACTCCCCTCCTATAAGCAGCGGCAACCAGAGATGGAGAAATGTAGCATCCCAAATACTCTGCTCCTCCACCCTGCAACAAGTCCATAAAGGGGAAGATTCGAGGAACCATTAAAACTTCCTTTTTCGCCTGTGGGGACCGGAGGTATTCTTCAATCTGAATACCCTTTCTCAACAGTTTCTCCGCAATGCTCCGCACAACCCCCTTCTTATGCTTTACTTCTTCCAGAGATTTGCCATTTAAAACAATGTCCATGGTGATCTCTGGAACATCTACCGGTTTTTCGGCCAAGGGGAATCTTTCTCTGCCACTGGTTCCAGTCCAACTAAACATACAAATGTCTTCACACACCTCACTTCTACTCATCTTCAAAAAGACTTCGGGGAGGGCTTCAATACTATAGATTTTATAGAAGAGGGCGTCTCTAAAATTGGGCTTCGGCCAAAGCTGCACGGAAGCCTTGGTAATGATGCCCGTAGCGCCGAACCAACCCAGAAACAGTCCAGTAAAGTCTGGTAGACAGTACTTGGTGAGCCAGGACTTGCCCAACGCACAGGAACCGGTTCTCAAAATTCCTCCCGTGGGCAGAACCACTTCCAAACCGTTAATCATATCCGAGTTTGCACCATAACTGAGCGATAATTGGCCCAAACCGTTTATTAGCACGTTGGGAATAACGCCCACAGAGGGAGGAGCGTGAGGCATACTAAACCAGAGTTCTGGACAATTCTCTTCAAGGTATGTCTTAAGCTGACCCACTGTTACCCCACACTCCACCACCACATACATAGAATTCTTATTTAATTCCACAATTTTATCCATTCTTTTTAAGTCTAGGACTATGCCTCCCTCACAGGGTATTGCCAGTCCAGATAGGGTCATGCCACCAACCCTAGGAGTTACGGGAACTCCCTCCCTATTGGCTAGTAACAATATTTCCTGAATTTCTCTTACGCTTCTGGGCAAAACCACAAATCCTGGATTGTGTGGTTCCTCTGTGCTGGGGTCACCAGAATAGTAGTAGCGTTCCTCCAAACGGTGGGAAACAAAATTTTTCCCAACAATTCTCTCCAGAGATTCCAAAATGCCCTGGTGATTCTGTTTTTTTAGCGTTTTCCTAGGCAAATTTGGGCTTCTCCCACACATTTTTACGCCAGAAACAACCGAAAAAGACATGAAAAAAGAATAATTTTTAAAAATGCGATTCAGAAAGGTGGGAAGGGAATTTTGAAACTTGGTTTTTATATGCCCATTGATTTTCTGACTAGTTGTATTACGTCGTACATTTGGAGTTTTGAATTGTGCTGTTTTATTGCGTCGTCTAGGTTACGCCAGCAGAAGGGACAGGCGGACACGATGGCTTCAACACCCAGTTTTTCTGCTTCTTTCACTCGTTCATAGGCGGTTTCAACTGACCATTCGCCGTAGCCGGATTTGACTCCTCCCCCGGATCCGCAGCACCAAGCATTTTCCCTGGTGCGGGGCATTTCCACCAGTTCTATGCCGGGTATTGCTTTAAGTATGTTGCGTGGAGAGTCGTACACCCACATATGTCTTCCCAGATGGCAGGGGTCATGGTAGGTGACCTTCATTTTCACCTCGTTTTTTAACTCTATTTCGCCGTTTTTTATCATGTTCTCTAGTAGCTGGGTAGTGTGCAATACTTCGAAGTCGTGTTTGGAGTTAAGAAGCCAGTCGTACTCCTCCAAGTAATCCTTTTTCCAAGTCCTGAAACATCCTGAACAGGTGGTAACAATTCTACAGGCACCCACCTTTTTTGCTTCTTCAATATTGTGTTGAGCTATCTTTGAAGCTGAGACGTAGTCTGTTTCCCACTGTCCAGTTCTCAGCAGGGGCGATGTGCAGCACCATTCATCCCTCATTATGGTGAAGTCCAAGCCCAAACTATCAAAGACAGCAACGGTGTCCTGTGCCAGAACCTTCTGGCGATAAGCCGAAGTGCAGCCCACGAAGTAAACCATTTCTGATTTTTCGGGTAATATGATGTCTTTGGGTAGCCAGTCCCATCTTTTGCTGTGGGGTTCAAGGTAAGGGTTGTGCTCCTTTCCCATGTGTACTCCGAAGTCTCTCTGGCGGCCGGGAAGCCTTATCCCCGCTTTCACTGCTTCTGCTCTGGTGGCCTCAATTATTCTCAAAATGCTGTCCTTTATGGGGTAGATACATTGGGTGGAACAGTTTCCGCAGGTTTGGCAGGCAAAAAGTATGTCTACAATATCATCGTCAAAGCCAAACTCCTCCTCGTAAACGCCTCTGGCGGTCCACATTCTTCCGCCGCCTGTGAAGGTTTCAAACCTAAATTTGGTGTAGGAGGGGCACCCATTGTAGAAAAGGTTGGGGCCTGTGGTTCTGCAGTACTGGCACTTGTAGCACCTGTGAAGTATATCCTTATACTTTTCTAAAGCCATATTCATCAACTCCTAAAGAGCCCATTGACCCGGGGCCATTATGCCGTTGGGGTCAAGCATGGTTTTGATTTTTTTCATAAGTTCCACGTACTGGGAATCTGCATGTTTTAAAACGATTTTCTGAACTGTTGGGGAAGGTTTCCAAGGAACGCCGCCCAGACTTATGGCCATGTCGCATATTTCCACCAGAACCTTTAGCAGTTTTTCAACCACTTCTGGATTCCTTTTATCAAAGGGGAAGGCGTACATTATCCCGGTGCAGTGTCCAGTTCTGAAGGGCCTAACCACATGCAGGTATTGGAAGCCGTACTTTTTCGCTATTTCTATTCCCCTCTTGTAGGCTTCACCCATAGCCTCCGTGGGAATGTAGCATCCCAAGTATTCGGCGCCGCCACCCAACATCAGGTCCATAAATGGTAAGGGCTGGGGAACCATCAACATGGCAATTTTTAGCATTAGGGGAGGCTCAAACTCCTCAACTTTAACTCCCTTCCTCATGGCTTCTTCCATGATTTCTCCAATCATTCTCTTCTTCAAATCGACTTGTTCCTGATTCTTTCCGCTAAGAATGATATCCATAGTAATCTCGGGGATGCCTTCAGGTTTCTGGGACATGTAGAACCTTTTAGTGCTGGTTCCAGTCCAACTGTTAATGTAGATGTCATCGCAAACCTCGCTCTTGGTTAGTTTCAAAAGTATATCCACAGTGTCCTCCACAGTGTCTACCTTGTAAAACATAGTGTCGCGAATGGTGGGTTTTGGCCAGAGCTGCACGGAAGCCTTGGTAATTATGCCCGTGGCACCGAACCAACCCAGAAACAATCCAGTAAAGTCTGGTAGACAGTACTTGGTGAGCCAGGACTTGCCCAACGCGCAAGAGCCAGTTCTCAGAATTTCCCCTGTGGGCAGAACCACCTCCAAACCATTAATCATATCCGAGCTGACACCGTAACCTAGGGAAATCTGTCCAGCACCATATATGACCGCATTGGATATTACTCCCACAGATTGTGGGGCGTGGGGCTGGCAGAACCAGAGATGGGGGTGATTCTCCTCAAGATAGGTTTTAAGCTGTCCCGTCGTCACGCCACACTCAACCACCGCATACATGGAGTCCTCGTTCACTTCAATTATTCTATCCATCCTCTTCAAATCCAGCAGTATACCACCACCATAGGGTATTGCAAGCCCGGACAGTGTCATACCGCCTACACGGGGAGTTAGGGGAATCTTTTCCCTATTGGCGAGCCGCACTATTTCCTGAACTTCCTCCACCGAACCCGGCATTACCACAAAATCGGGAGTACAGGGCGCCTCAGCACTGGGATCACTGGAATAGTAGTAGCGTTCCTCCAAACGGTCGGAAACAAAATTTTTCCCAACAATCCTTTCCAGAGATTCACGGACACGGGAATAGTGAGATTTCCCAAGCTTTTTTTCGGACAAAACAGTTTCCTCCATCAAAAATTTCTAAAAAGATAATTGGTGCATTGAGTTCTGCTCAAAACGTTCCTATAACGGAGGTATGATATTTAAATGGTGTTTGAGCGTAAAAACTTTTGTGCCAGTTAGGCGAGTTTAAACGGGCTTAATTTCCAAGGCTCATTAAAGGGGATTTAAAGAGAGGCTACTCTTTTAGAGGTTTGAGAAAAAAGGAGGGAAAGCGCGGAGGATAACCAAATGTCAGGCCAGTGTTGCTCTCCTGTCTTTAATTTTTTAATCCCGTTCCTTAGGCTACCCTTTTTGTCACATATAAAAAAATTTGGAGGGGGTGGTTTATTGGGTGGACTCTTTTGCTATTTCTACTGCTCTCATTATTACGTCTGTGAATTGTTCAGGGGTGATGTTTGGAATTTCGTATCCCGGGGTAGCGTATATCTTCTTTACTTTTTCCAAAATTATTTTCTTGTCTGTGGGTGTGTTTTTGAGCTCCTTTTCCATTACGTCAATGGGTGAGAAGGGTATCATGGGAGCCGCATGTAGGGTTCCAGTTACCAGAATGTTGTACAGTTTATCGTCTTTTACGAGCACTACTACCCTTACGAATGGTCCTTGGGGAATTTTTATTCTGGCCTCTCCCTTGCCCACACCTTTTGTTACGGGGGTATCAGCAAACTTTACTCTCTCTGCCCGGTTGTAGAAGAAGTTTTCAGAGGAGAGCAAGCTTTTAGCCATGTTGTACGCGGGAATCTTCTCCCACTCCACCACCGTGGGGATTGGTGTAACTTCGAAAGCTTTGGATAATGCGTCCCTCATTACTCCCTGGAACTCCTTGAGAGTGATTTCTCTTCCCACAAGTTCGTTTAGATTTATGGATCTGTCTCGGAGCGTTTTTGTTTCCTTATCCGCAAACTTTTCGGGGGGAGGCGTAATGATTTGGTCCACTATGTCCCAGGGAACAGGGGTCAATTGGATGACATAGCCGCATCCCATGAAGCTCTGACTGCTTATCCCGCTGGCAATGCTAATTTTTCTCCATTTCCCGTCATCACACATGACCTCCACATCATTTAGGGGTTTGTACCTGGTTTTAAGGCCGTAAACTTCCCCTATTTCTTTGGCCGCGCCTGAGAAAATCTTCCTGTAGAATTCTTCAAGTGTTGGTGGGCACTTGGGATGTTCGCGGTTGAAGGCCATGGTGCTTGCGGGTGCTCCTACGTCTACCCACGATACGCCTCCTCCATATGGGCATCTAATCTCTACTGCAATGTCGTGTTCCATGCAATATTTGAGGTTCACGTCATAGTCAGGAGAGGCAAAGTAGGGGAAAATTATGTTATTTTTCTTCCAAGTCAGCCACATCATGAAGGCGGGGGGAAGAACTCCCTTAGGAACCATCGAAGAAGAACCTGCAATCACTACGAATTCAGCCCACGTTGTATGCCTCACAATGTAGGCGGCTTCATCCTCCTCCCACCTTGTTTTGCCATCCTCTCTCTTCCAAAAGGTTTCAGACAGACAATACACCTCCAAAAATGTTAATCAATTTTTCTTGATCAAACATTTAATAAACATATTTTAGAATGGATAGTAAAGTTTTAGTATAAATATTAAAAAAGTGGGAGATTAAAAAATTAAAAAGGGGAATCAGACATCTAACCCTTTAGAAGTCTACAGAAAAGGGGGATTACTTCCAATTAAAGCGAGTTATTATTAAATGTGGGGGTAAAAACTGCTTCTATTTAGCGTAAAGTTTATTAATTTTCGAAACTTATATACTTAGATATGGAGAAGCTCTACACCACGGGTGAAGTGGCAAAGCTGTTCCGAGTGTCCTACGTTGCCGTGAAGAAGTGGGCCTACGCCGGCAAAATAAAGTTCATAAAGACCCCCGGAGGAAAGTACCGGTACCCGGAGAGCGAGGTGAGGAGGCTGCTGGGGGAACTCGCCCCCAAAGGCAAAGCCGTAGTCTACGCTAGGGTAAGCTCAGCGGACCAGAAGGAGGATCTGGAGAGACAGAAGAAGAGGCTCCTGGAATACGCGGAATCCAAGGGTTACCTGGAGGTAACCGTTCTGGAGGACATCGCCTCTGGTCTGAACGAGAACCGAAAAGGATTAGCCCAGCTGTTCGAGCTTGTCTCCCAAAAACAGGTTGAAGCAGTATTCATATCCCACAAGGATCGGCTTGCCCGGTTCGGATTCAAATACCTGGAAGCCTTCTTCAGCTCCCACGCCTGCAGAATAGAAGCACTAAACAAGGAAGAGACCAAGGAGCCACAACAGGAACTCGTCGAAGACCTGGTAGCCATAGTGACAAGCTTCGCAGGCCGAATATACGGGAGTAGAAGCCACAAAAAACAGAAGGTGGTTGAGGCGGTAAAGGATGCCCTCCGAGAGGATTAGACTCACAGCCAACTTCAAGCTCGCCGACGGAAACCCTCCCGAAGTAAGCTGCTTGATGGATAAGTACAGCGAAATGGTCAACGAGCTCCTCGAGTACGCACAAAGCAAGGGTATAACCAGCTTCAAGAGGCTTAAGGCGGAAAAGTACCACGAACTCCGGGCTGAAAACCCGGAACTCCCCTCACACTACATCTACACCGCCTGCCAGATGGCTTCCTGGACGTACAAGAGTTTCCGGAAGCTTAAGAGGAGAGGCAAGGCTCATGGCGATAGGCCGCTCTTTAAGAAGGGCGTGGTTATGCTTGACGACCACCTGTTCACCCTAAACCTTGAAAAGTGGGAGGCTAGCATAGCTACCAGCAAGGGGAGAATATCCGTGAAGCTAATGCACGGAACCTACCACGAGAAGTTCAAAGGGGATGAGGGTCGGCGAAGCCTGGCTCACCCAGAACCAAAAAGGTGATGTTCTCTACCTTAAGGTGGTGTTCTCTCTGGAGGTTGAGGAGGCGGAGCCGAACGGGGAAGCGGTAGCCGTGGATCTGAATGAAAACAACGTAACTTTCGGCTCCCAAGGATCAAATGTGAAGAAGTTCGAGACCAAGGAGAGGACTATAAGGACGGCTTATTTCCTGAAGCGGAGAAGGTTGCAGTCGGAACCCAGGCTTAACGAGGAGGCGGCTATGGAGAAGTATCGTGGGAGAGAGAGGCGGAGGATGGATGCAGTCTACCACAGAGCCGCGAAAGAGGTGGTTTGTGAGGCGAAGGAGGAGGGCGCGACAGTCATAGTCTTAGAGAAGCTGAAAGGCATCCGGGGGAGAATGAACTACTCCAAGCAGATGAACGGCCGGCTGCACCGGTG
>JAHAWU010000021.1 GCA_018383815.1 Candidatus Jordarchaeia archaeon
TATTCTTGGTGTTTTAGTTTGAATGTGTGTGGCGGGTGGCGCCATGTTTGGCAACTGGCTTGCCACCTCAAACCCGTTAAAAGAATACAACAGAATTATGGGACAACCTCGTTAGCAAGCTGGGAGACTTAGAATTATTCGACTTCAACGGCAATTTCGGGGAAATCTTAGAAAATCCCACTCATTCTAGCCTTTGTTGCTTGTATTTTTGGGCAAGTTCAGCATAAATTTTTGAGCCCATTGTTAGTGCTTGTTTCTCGGTTTCGTTTAGCTGCCTCATCTTTTTTGCAGGTATGCCTGCAACTAGGGTTTTGGGTTCCACCCTCATATTTTCCAGAACCACCGCTCCCATAGCAACCACTGCGTACTCCCCTATTTCGGCACCTGTGAATACTGTGGCTCCTGACCCAATTACGGCCCCGTTACCTATTTTGCAACCATGAACCACTGCGGCGTGACCAATTAGAACTTCGTCGCCTATAGTGGTTTCGCGTCCTCCATGTATCACGCAGTTGTCTTCCACCGCTGTGCATCTACCAATCCTTACAGGGGCAAAGTCCGCCCTTATGACTGCTCCATACCAAACACTGCTTTTTTCCCCTATTTCCACATCTCCAATTATTGTCGCTGTGGGTGCGACAAAAGCCGTTGGGTGAACTTTAGGCCGTTTACCATCAAACTCCACTAAAGGCATCGCTCTTCCTCCCACAACCTACAAAACACTCATTCAAAAATTGGGTAGTTCGATACAAGTTTCTTAGTTGGAACCTTCTCAAATAAAAAGATTCTCCCATTCCTCTCCCATTAAAGGTATTTATTTGGAGGGGAATATTTTAATCCCTCTATCTTTGTGTATTCCTTATCATAGCTTACTAATTCTAAGTTTTCCATTAATCCGACCGCTGCGTGGAGACTATCAAAATAGGTTAACTCCTTATTTTTCTCCCTAAGCTCCCAGGCTTTACCGTGGTATTCTGGCTTGATCTCGGATAGACCTATTTGGCGATATTTCAAGACTTTACCTACCAGTGAGTAGAAAGTTTTGCTTTCGGCTACAATAATTTCTTCAGACTTTAGAAGCAGGTCTAGCTCTATGAGAGAGTAGGGGGAGAGCTGAATTTCCCCTGCAAACTTGTCAAGCAACTTAACCACTTCAGTATGATGTTTATCTTCCCTTGATATTAGGGCCAGTAGGATGTCTGTTTCGACGATAAACTCTGTGATGTTAGCTTCCCCCCTTGGAAAGTTCACGTTCAGCTATTCTTCGCAGGGTACTGATTTCTTTTTCGACATCCTTGGTGCCTTTGACAACAACTTTTTCAAGGGAATCCAAGGGATCCTCTACGGGTTTTAGAATGATTTTCCTTCCCTGAACTTCGATTTCTACAATGTTTTTGATATTTAGCTCCTCCCGGATCTTAGAGGGTATAAGGACTCTCCCCTTTTTATCAACCTTGGCAAATGTTTCCGCCAATCAGGTTCACCAAAATAATGTCCCACTTCCCACTATAAAAAATTTCCCACCAGATAATTCCTCAAGTTAATAGACGGGTAAGATACCTAATCTGTTCACTCTGGAATAATGCAGATCTTTAAATTTAATTCAGTGCAGAGCTACTATTTTAAAGTTGAAAAGAAAATCACTGACTATGTGTTGGAAAATTTAGTTTTATGCTTGTTTCCTCTTGGAGAACTGGGGGTTATACTCCAGAATTTTTTCTGTCGTCCATTTGGCGAGGTCTGCGGTTACCTCTTGGCACTTGAAATTTCCCTTTGTTTCCTGCCACATTTTTATGAATTCCAGTCCCGCCTCGGGATTGGTGAACCTGTAGGCTTTGCCCCAGTGGTGGAACTGAACCTCCTGACACACTATGTGCCCATATTTCTCCTGCATTTTCTTCCCAACCTCAGCCACGGCGCCGCATATTTTTAACATTTTTGTGATATCCTTCTGAATTTCCTCCTTATTGTAGCCGAAGCTGTAGCTTATTGCTGCGGCGGCTCCCGCCATGGCTCCGCATGTTCCAATAGCCATATTTCCCGTGCCACCAGCCAAACCCACGGTAGCCTTCCAAAGCTCTTCAGCCACCGAATCATTCTGGTACCCTAAGGCATCCATAACCGCTGCGAAAACAGTTGGTGCGCAGGCTCGCCACTTGAGCAAATAGTCGTATCCTCGACGGTACGCATCTTCAAGAAGCTCTCTGTTTTTTACAGTTTCAGTCATAACTCATCCTCCAAATAATTTAGTCTTCCCACATATGTTGTTTAATTATAATAAACTTTCTGTTAGCTCCAAGAATTCAAAATTCTTCAGACCCATTAATAAAATAGTTCCGAAAAATATCTGAAAAGAATTTGGGGTTTGATCTCTTAATGCACCCAAATAGTAGGAAAGGATTCACTCCCTCCCCCTAACTCCCTTCATTAAGAAAAAGCGAAAAAACTTGCCAGAATTTTTTAAGGCATAAAAATCGGCTCCACCGAGTTAAAAGTGAATTTTTGAGTTACATCCCTACGAAAATGATGCCTCCAAACTGAGGCTTTAATTGGGAAAACTTGGAAACAGTCATAAATTTTAAGTAGCTATAATATGATTGGAATCAACCATACTTAGAGGTGTACGAGTACCCGGTCTCATTCATGGCTGTTTAGCTCCATGGACTGGTTCATGTAACTTGTCGAAGTATGACTGAGAGTATTACAATAATAGGAGGGATGGCAAATTAAGTTCAAGCTTATTTATGTCGTGATAGATGGGATGGGGGACCTTCCCCACGAAGAATTTGGAAACAAAACTCCACTGGAAGTTGCCGAAACGCCCAAAATGGACTTCCTCGCAAAGACTGGAAAAACAGGTTTGATGTACACCATTGGAAAAGGCATCGCTCCAGAAAGCGATGTTGCTGTAATCTCCATTCTAGGCTATGACCCCTTCAAGTACAGTACCGGTAGAGGAATCATTGAAGCAGTTGGAGCAGACATGAAGGTTAAAGACGGCGACCTCGCCCTAAGATGCAACTTCGCCACACTGGGCCCAGGAAGACAACTCATTGACCGAAGAGCAGGAAGAAACCTCACCACCGAGGAAGCCAGCCAACTAAGTAAGAGCATAAACCGGCTAGTAACGCTAGAATCGTATCCAGTGGAGTTCGAGTTTAAGAACACCATAGGGCACAGGGGAGTTCTGGTCATAAGAAGCAAAAGAGAACCACTGTCAGGCAATATAACAAATACCGACCCTGCCTACCTCAAGGTGGAGGGATTGGGCGTGGCCAAAGAAAAAGTGGAAATGGTTCTTGAAAAGTGCCAGCCCCTAGACGAAACCATAGAAGCCAAAATATCGGCAAAACTTGTAAACGAGTTCACAGAAAAAAGCCACGAGGTCCTGGAGGCTGATAATGTAAACAGGAGGCGCACCGCGGAGGGAAAACCAAAGGCAAACGTCATACTATCTAGAGATGCTGGACACCTCTTACCAAAATTCTTCAACATCAGTGAAAAATATGATGTTAGATTCGTCTCACTCACAGATATGCCCGTAGAGAGAGGAATATCCAAACTTGCAGGCATGGACATGGCTGTCCTGCCTCCCCCCTCAGCAGACCTCAAAAACGACTGCACCATAAGGGTAAACAAACTTCTTGAACTATTACCCAACTACGACTGCTTCTACATTCACATAAAGGGCCCAGACGAACCGGGACATGATGGAGAATTCGAAAGAAAAGCGAAACTTCTAAGCATAATTGACAAATACTTCTTTGAAAAACTATTGGACGAAATAAAACTGGAAAACCACATCATATGCGTTACCGCAGACCACTCCACACCCTGCAAACTTAAAGCACACAGCGACGACCCCGTACCTCTACTCATTTCCGGAAACAAAATCAAAGGCGACAAAGTTTCTAAATTCTCAGAAAAAGAATGCCGCAAGGGAAGTTTAGGCGTCCTGGAGCATGGATATGAGCTCATGCCCAAACTTATGGATCTCCTAAAAAAACAATAAACTACATCCGACATCCAACCAAGAAGCAAGGGGCGAAACATACTCGACAAACTTGTTTTCTCTTTCCTATCTTTTGGGAAACTTGTAGCTAGATATCGTTCACCAGAGGGGAAGGAGGGCTTCATCTCATAATTAACTGTCTGGTATATCCTTTATGTGAAATTAGGCTGGCTTGCGGCCTTCCTTCGGATTGGTATAACTGTGGAGGCTCATTTACTTGAAGATATTATTTATTTGTTTAATTTATTTTTTATGTTTTTGTTTTTGTTGTTTTTCTGAGTTGTTTTTCATTTTTAGTCAATATTTTCGATTTTTGGTAAATACTCTGGAGGCAGTTTGGAGGCAATACGGTAATACCCAAAATTGAAAAAAAGAGTAACACAGAACCAATTTGCCCCCATCAATGGTCTAACCCACTTTTCTTGGATGCCCAGCTGGAGTACTCAAACGGGGCCCTTCTTCTATTTTTGCACTTCCGATTTTTCAACATATTCAATTAGGGCAGAAAATTTTTCACCAAAGAATAAAAAATAGAGCAGTGCTCTCTTTTCCTATTTTTGAGCACCACTCACTCAGTCCGTTCCTCTCCTCTTTTTTAGAGGAAAATCTCTCTTTGCTATTTTGTGAGCACCTTTGTGTACATGGCGTAAGCAAAGACAACCAGTGAGATTACACCTACTATAATTTCAATTTCAAGTATACCAATAAGGCCCACTACGTATAGTATTGCGAACGCATCTAGTATTATGTGGAGGGCTACTGCTATAAGGAAATATTTCAGTGTTTTGCCCCTAACAAGACCGTAACCAATTATGGCAGCAGTTGCAGCATGGAACAGCACCGTCATCACTCTTTCATAGAGGGAAACTAAGGGAATCCCAAGTAGACTAAGCCCGAAAACTGCAGATGCCAATGAGCCGATCTCCGAGATTAACTGGGGGAGAAGTAAAAGGCCAACAAGTAAACCTTCCACACCCGTCAGCGTCATCGCTAAAGTGTCAAGAAGTATTAAGTCAATTACCAAGTATATTTGAAGTAGGAAGAAGCTTGCTGCGGCTGAACCTAGCACCAGTATGGCTTCACCGCCTCCAAAACCCAGGCCAACCACTAACCCATAGAAGGCACCATTCCTCTCGCCAATTTTGGTTCTTATGAAGGGAATAATTAGCACCAATAGTTTAACTGCCTCCTCAACGAATCCCGTAGCTATGAGGTCAACACCGTAAAGCGCCATCCCACCAATAAACAAAATATAGATTTTCCGCAAGTAGGCAAGGTAAAAAACCACAGCACCGAGAAGGAAAGCCGCAAAGAGTGGGCGATAAGGCTCCTGAGCAAATCTAAACCTCTTCACCAAAAACCAGATGACAAGAGGGTAAAGCACTGAAAAAGCAACACCCACCACTACTCCAATTCCATCCACTTAAAACCACCCATTAAGAATTTTGTTTCAAAAGTAGGTTAACCTGTGATATAAACCTTTTTAAAACATAGACTAATCCTAAACCAACCTTGCCACCAATCACCACTACCTTTGAGCCTGCCCAGCTACAAGTCTCACCAAGTAAAAAAGGGTCCTAAAAGACTTGGAACCAGGCGTGTACCCAAATTAAAAATAGGGATTAACACTGGGAACCTCCTTCTTTTTAGAAAGAATCAAAGACAGTTGTGAAACAAAAAACAAATAAAGTTTACAACTACTTTGAGGGACGCTGACACTAGAAGTACCAAGCTCTATTTTGAGCTTTGTTGGAGTATGGTTAATTTCTGACTCGTAATCTAGGATTCCATAGTCGACAAATTCTCCCACCACGTTAAACTTGCTGAAAATTTTCCCTAACTTAACCTGCCCAGAGCCACTAAAAAACTGATAGTGTGTATAGCTTCTATTATTACTAGGAATTTAAACTAGGAGGATAAGACTCAGATTTAGACAGCTTAAAAATAATCATAACATTTACAAAATCCAGTTTGAGGCTCTATACCTTTTAGAAGAAAGGTACTCAAAAAGTACTTTTTTAGATTTGCATGTGACCGGTTAGCTGATGGTCGTGAACAATATTTTTGTGAATCCCTGAAGGAGGCTTAAAGGCAGAGGGAATTTAGATTATACTTGTGCCCCTGAATAGTGTGGTTCCCTTAGGGTTTTGGACTATTGTTTTGTTGTGGAAGTGGTAGTCAATTTTGGCCTTTTTTTGGGTGTGGGAGGAGAAGCGGTTGATGAAATGTTATTCTGGATAACATTTACTTTTATGAAATGTTACCTTTAAATAGGGGTTTCACCCATATTTTTTAGGCGTTTCCAGAGCCCTTTTCCCAAGGGGAAGAAGCCATGAGAAGCAAGCAATACAGCCTTACCAGTAGTCAGCGCGAGGTTCTTAATAAATTTTTAAACGATAAAAGGGCAGAGACCCAAATTAAATCTACAACCCTCAAAAACTATGAAAAATCACTGAGCATCCTAGCCTCCCACGTCAAAAAGGATTTGGACAAAGTCACATCCGCCGATCTTAAAAGGTTTTTTGGGGAACTTGAGCGGATGAGGGAAGAGGGAAAAATTTCTGACTCCTCAATTAGACTGTACCGTGTGTGTATTCGCGCCTTCTACAAATGGTTGGATGGAAATAAGAAGAGTTCCCGAGTGGACTGGATAAAAGTCTCCAGAGTAAGAACAAAAATAAAGTCAGAAGACCTACTAAGCCAAGAAGAAATTGACCGTCTCATTAACAGCGCCAGAACCCTAAGAGACCGGGCGCTGCTCAGCGTATTGCTGGAATCCGGCTTGAGGAGGGGTGAACTGTGGAGCTTGAATGTGGGCTCCGTGATTCCCGCAAGTTATGGTTTCCTGCTCAGCGTGGAGGGAAAGACCGGCACCCGCACCATACCCTTAATCAGCAGCGCAGGAGTTCTGGGGGAATACCTCTCCGCGCTGCCAAAGGTTAAGGATTCACCCCTGTGGCTTAGTTCTCGTGGTACACGCCTGTCACAAATGTCCATCTGGAGAATTGTTAAAAACTGTGCCAAGAGGGCGGGTATCACTAAGCGCACCTATGTACATTTGATGAGGCACATACGAGCCACAGAGCTCTCAACCAAGCTTTCTGATCAAACCATGAAGGGATTTTTCGGCTGGAAACCCACAAGTAACATGCCCGGAGTCTACAGCCACATTTCAGGAAAAGAAGTGGTACGCGAAGTCCTGAGAGTTTCAGGAATAAATTTAGAAGAAAAAAATAATTCGTCGGGGCCGGTGATTTGTCGTAGGTGCAAGGAGGCTAACACTTCAATTAGCGAGTACTGTGTGCGATGCGGCACGCCCCTTAAAGAAAAATTGGGAATTTGGTACCAAGAATCCTTGTCAAATGAACTTGGGGGGAAAGATGCGAAACTTTAGGATCCATTGTTTAGGTGAGTGGTGTAATAAGATATATATTTTTGAGTGCCTAAAAATTTAGAAATAATTGGTTGGTGGTTCGTGTTGGAGAAGGAAGGGCTTGATAAGGTTTGGCTTTTTCAATGGTTCCTGCAGGTTGCGGGTAGGATTCAAAAAATTTTGGGAAAAGAGTATATGCGGATAGCCATATACCACATGGGGAACTATGTTAGTAGCAGAGTCGGTGAGAAAAGACCAGACTTGGACTCTTTGGACAAATTTAGGGTCTATGGTTTGCAGGTGATGGGGAGGGTTGAGGATCCCTGGAATTCTGTGCTTTACGGAATTCTTGAGGCTGATAGGGATTATAGAGCCTCTCTAAAAAGAGGGGAGAGCGGATTCAATAAGGTGTCACAACTAGTTTTAGAGGCCAGCATGGTGGGAAAAGAGCCTTTTAAAACTCAAAGCATTTGTGAAGCGGCCCAGAAATACTCTGAGTTTCTCAAATCCATAAGACTTGACCTTCCCGCCTCCGTTCAAGAAGTTGACGCGGACACCATAAATGTGGTTGTTGGTGACTGTTTGTGTAAGGGTTGCTGTAGGGCGGTACAGGCGGAGAAACTGTTTAGAGACGATGGGACACCCTATTGCTGGGCTCTAAAAATAAATTGCTCCGGAATTTCACAACTGTCAAACAGCACTGTGGAATACCGATTACTGGAATTCGATAAGCCCCACTGTAGAGGAATAATCCTCAGGCTCTAAACCTTTTGTTAACTATTCTATTTCTGGTACCTTTGAATTGGTATTACTTTATTGCCTCCAAACTGCCTCCAAAATGATTTACGAAAAATAGAAACTGTTGACGAAAAATAGAAAACTATTCAGCAAAAACACCAAAAACAAAAAGTAAAAAGAAAAATTAAACAAATAGAAAAAAATAAAACGAAAACAGTTAAAAATTAAAATATTATTCGGCCATCATGAAAATTTTCAGGCAACCGTAACTTCTACCTGCTCGCACGGCTTAGTGAAAAAGGGGAGCTGCGGGATTATTTTTCTTTGATTTTATCTAGTTTTTGGATGAGGTTCAGCAGATCTTTTTGAAGCCTTTGCTTTTGTTCAATGTCTGTGGATGTTATGGTGCCCTGCATTTCTTTCTTTTCCAATTCGTCTATTTCCGCTTTTATTTCGAGAATGCGGCTTTGGAGTTTCTCTATTTCTTTTACAAGTTTTGGTTTGGTTTCCTTTGCTAGCTGTGAGGGTGTTCTCTGTAGGAAGAGGCTGGCATAAAGGTAGTCCTTCTGAACCTTGTCGTACAGTGCCTCGGTCTTGTACCTCTCGTAGATGTATTTTTTGAAATCTATTTCTCCTGAGTCATACTTGGATTTTAGTTTCTCCAGTTTTTCTCCGTACTCGTTCACTTTTTCTTGGAGTTTTTGGCGGTTCTTGGAAAGTTTCATCATTTTTTGCATCTGCAGCTTGTGCACCTTTTCCAGGTCGATTATGGAGGCCAAGATGATGGGGAAGGCTTCGGCGAACTGGGACACTTCGCCCTTCCAGCTTTCCAGCTGTTTCCCGTATTCTTGCCCTATCCTTACTAGGAAATCGTGGAGCTTGCCCCTAATCCATATTTCCTCATCCAAGCCTATGGTTCCAGTGATGCAGGTTGCGGTGAGTAACTTGGTATCCTCGCGAATAAATGTGCCGAAATCTGTTCCCAGCCTTTTCAAGCCACCAACCTTCATTTCTTCCAGAAATGTTTTGATTGCAGACATGAAGCCGGAAACCAGAGTCATATCCTTCTGCATAGAAATAAAATCAAAGGACCATAACATGCTTCCAGAAGGGTTGTGGTCAACAATAATGCTTTCCAAGTTTCTCATAGCGTTTAGGGGAACTCTTCTCCTCCTATAAGCTGCGTAGCCTGAAGCAGCGGCTGCGGAAACTGCTCCAATTACACCAATAATTAGGAAGTTGCGGGATCTTTCCTGGTTCTGAACCAAAGTTGTGAGGGAATAGATTTGAGAGAGTCTCTCCATTAAGAGGTTCATAAGGAGACTGGTGCCCTGAACATCAATGGTTAAACCAAAGGTGACTGGTTCAAACCATGTGGAATTAAATGAAAAAACTAAAACATCTGTAGAGCCCAGATTACTTATGTTACAGAAACCACTATTCTCACCCGTGTCCTCCACACTGAAAACATTGTTTCCACTGATAACTTGTAGGCTTATCTGGGAAGGACGGGGATGTTCTGGAGTGCCATCACTACTTACACTCACATATATTCTCATGGAGAAATCTATATTGAGAGGTTCCCAAGTCATTGGCGTTGTGGATGTTAAGTTGTATGCAGGCCCATAGTCTCCTTCCTCGGTATCCTCATGGTACATCCAGAAGAATTCTTTGTAGGTTGCTTTTTGTCTTAGGGCTAGGAAAAAGGATGAGTTATCTGTGTGGCTCACGTTCAAAGCCACTGGGCCACCCAAGAGCGATACGATGTTTAGCGTTTTCCACCCATTCTCAAAAATTACATCAATTTCTTCTTTCCACTCTGTTATATTTTGGTCTGGTTCAATTCTTTCTCCCGTTGAATTCCAGGTAGCGTTAAATATTGCAAAATCAACTTTTTTAGCAAGTTTACCACCAATCAGGTATAGGCTAACGTTGTAGAGGTAACATGATTGGCTTAATTTGAAGATCATGGCATAGGTCTGGCCAAGCAGAGACTCTGCGTCGCTGGGACTCTCAGCGGTACGTATAGTGTAATTTGCGGCGTGAACATTTGATACGTTGAAGCCTACACGGTCAACAAGCGAGACGCTCGGCAGCCTAATGGTTAGCAGGGTTCCACTCGTTATGCTGGGATATTCCACATAGTATAACTGATCCTTCGAAGTCAAAGGGTGGTGTTGAACATTTTGGACTGCAACCCAAGAATTTAAGCCCATAAACTGGGATTTCATCGAAGCATCGGAAAAACAAGTCAAGGGAAGCACTAGGGCACATGTGAAAAGCACCACAAAAAAGGTTAAAATTATTTTACTCGTCCACAAGTTTTTAAACCTAAACAATAAGCCGCACTGCCCCGTCGCATCATTGTCTACACCTTAAATTAGAACAAACAAGTATTATAAAACTTACCCAAAAAATAGGCAAGAAACTGCCCTCCAAAGGTTTTCAGAGTAAGGCAACCAAGAATTTGAGAAAAAGTTATGAAGCCAAAACGCACTATTCTGGAAGGAAAATAGTTTTAGGGTTAACTCATTGTTCCACTGCTATCTTAAAGTATCGATGAAATTTTTTGGCGCAAAGTATGTATTTTTGATTTTGTGGGGTATGTAAAAATGTTCCCTCAAAAAACATTTTAGGGCTCAAAAATGGAGAAGGAGGCTTAGGAAGCCTCCCCGAAAACAGGGCCCACAACAAAAATTACATATCCCCAAACAAAAAATACACACATTACATTGCGTCAAATTTTTTGTTCACGTTTGTAGCTGAAAAAGGCCAATATTGGAATTCTAAAAAGGAAGTGTGTGCGGCATAAAAATCTCAATTAACGTGGTGGAAAAAGGAAGGATGGAAAAATGGATTAAAACTTGTTCCCATATATTTTGTAAAAAAAAGAGAAGTGTTGGGTGGTAGAGAAGGTTTTGTGGTCTCCTCTATTCTTCTGGGTTCTTCTCACGCTTTTCTGGTTTTTCTGGGTCCTCTGGTCCTTCGGGTTCTTTTTCTTCCTCTGCTGGTTCTACTTCTTCGGCGGGTTCTGGTTTTGGTAAATCTTTATCTTCGGTTTCTGGCTTTTCTTCTTCTGTTGGTTCTTCTTCTGCGGGTTCTTCTAGTTGTTTTATGGGTTTCTTTAGGGCTTCTCTTCTTTCTTCCTCTTCTTCTATCATTTGTAATACTTGGGCGCTGATTTCTCCTGGGACGCCTACTGATTCAAGGAGTTTTTCGCGTTGTGTGGGTGTGACTTTTTTCAACTCTAGGATTAGCGTGTGTGCTTCGTCAGGGGTCATTCCGGACTCAACTAGTAGGGGTGCTATTAATTGTTCTAACTCTACTGGAATGTAGCGCTCCTCTTTGGGTTCAATGCCCACCACAGCCAATTCTTGGCGTAGTACTGCTTCAACTACTTGGATTCTGGGTATGGGTTTAACTGTGATTTTCTCTCCGCGACTGATTTTTGTTATTAGTTCGTCGATTCTCTTCACAATGGCTGGAATTCTAGCTCTTTTAATGTATACATAGGCAGTGAAGGATATTGTAGGTATAGCCACTGCGGAAACTACTAGTAGGAAGGTGGTCTTTGGAATTCGGACATTAATAAGGGGTATAAATATTGACGCTTCGCCCACTGAGAGGAAAATGGGACATTGCTGGGTCTGGTAGTTGGTGAAGCTTGCAGTGATTACTCCAAACATGTTTCCTGGGGGAAGGTTAAATGTGGGGATAAAGGTTAGGTAGACTCCGGGCATAACTTCAGTGAGGGTGAATTGCATTGAGCCAAACTGCAGGGTTACATTCGCACCGGTAAGTGGCGAGTGCGGACCAGGCGTGTGGTAGTAGAATATAATTGGCGTCAATGGTACAGAGTTCTCAACATGAATATATGGTCCGAGGTATACTACTGGTAATGAGGCGATTGGCGGAATTAGAAAAGTGTTTCCCAGAATGGTGGGAGCACCCAGAACGTTAAGAACAGCGCTTTCCTCCTTGAGCTCATAGTTGGTTTTACTAGCAGAAATTTCAAGCGTATAGCTGGAAGCACTCAGAGCAGTTGTGTCTATCGTAGCAGTGTACCTACCACCAGCATAAGTCATAGGGCCAACGTACTCAGTGCCCTTAATGCGCCAAATAAGTGTAGCGTTATCCACTGGTTCCTCAGGAGAAGTCTGGTTATAAAAGGCGTATATGGTTAAGTTCTCACCCCAATAAACTTGGAATGTTAAAGGAATTTCAAGCACGGTCTGAACCTGCAATATTTCCAAGCTGATGACAACAGGACTCGTGGTGTAATTATCCATAGAGAGACTCAGAGTAACAGTGTAGGTTCCAGCGTTCAATTGTCTCAGGAAATCGTAGGAAATCGAGTAGTTACCACTAGTCTCATTCATGGTATCAGACAAGCCTGCAGGTGATATGATGAAGCTTGGGGGTGCACCGCTAATGGTCTGGTTGTTATGAGTGTCATTCAGGAGGGCATGAATAATGAAACTCGTATTCCAAGTGACAGTAATACTTGTGCTGCTCGGCAATATCACCAAGGGGAGATTGTTCAATGGGCTAATATACACAGTTAGAGGCGCAGGATAGGTGTAGCTGGCAGTGTCGCTGGGTTTAGCAGTTACCATGATGAAATAGTTCTGCCCTCCATAAAGTGTACCAAAGTCAAATGTTATACTCCATTTACCCGTAGTTGAAGGATCCTTGGTCATATTCTCAGGGCCATAAAGTATATGTTCCGTGCTGTTCTTCACCGTAAAGTTCATCCAGTCTGCATCTATGCCTTGACCATTGGGATGTTTGATCCAGAACACGAAGGTGACGCTATCATTCCAGTAAATATTGTTGAAGAATGTCCCGTTTGCACATTCCAAGCGAGGTGTAACTTGGCCTATAGACCTATTAAGTGTGGCTAGGAAGTACTTGGAACTGTTCATCTGCACCAGTTGTCCCAAACCGCTTGGCGTTCCCTCGGGTTTACTCTCATTCATGTTCCAAAGGGAGAAATTCTCAGTATTGGGTGGAACACTATATGTGGTGTTTATGGTTATGTTTACCTCTTGCTCGGCGTAAACATACAATGTTATTTGTGCCAGGTATTGGTCTACTGGCTGGCCGGAAATGTTATAGTCCGAAAGAGTCGCATTGGTGTAGTTTACTGAAATTTCTGCTTTTTGAACATAAGTTCCATAGAAGTCTTGAACCAGCAGGTACAATTTGGTGACGTTCATTACAATGTTGAAGGTTGAACTGTTAACTCCGGGAATCCATGCATAATCCGCCCGCCACACATAAGTCAAGTAGGGGGTTGTGAGATTAGCCTCAATCCAGTATCCAGAATCATTCTCGAAAAGTTGGAAGTTACATTTCCCCAAGGAATCAGTAGATTTCGACTCGTTCACGCTGCTCCATGGAGTATTGTAAATTGTGACTGTGACATTTTCTGTGAGAGGGTTGCTGAATGGGTCAGTAACTGTGATGTTTAGATCAAAGAAAACTTTTTCCTGAGTGGCATTAACATTTATGGTAAGTGCGTGGTCTCTCTCCATCATGTTGGCAAAGGTTTCAAACTCGGACAATCCACCAGTTCCATTCCACATGTAGTTCGCAAACCGTTCATAAATGAAGCTCCCCACAGCCACCTGAGTGTTTGGCCAAGCTCTATCCCAATACTCGTAATATACATAAGAAGGTTGGTGCACTCTGTAAGACCATCCAGAAGTGCTGGGCACACTGTAAACTGGAGCTATTAGATCCACTGTTCCCATTGCCTCTCCATCACTGGTATCATAGAATGCAAGCCACAAAGCTTTGCCAATGTCTCTGCTATTAAACTGGTTCCACCAGTTGGTATATGTGATTTTTTGTCCGGCTTCCGTCTTGTAGGTTAAAGTGGGCATAATTTTGTCATTAAAGACCCACTCGTTATTCCGGTACAGAGCGCTTCCATAGGCTTGATAGAATGTGGAGTTTGTTTCACAGATCCATCCCCACTCGAAGAACCGATAAGTTATGTTGGTTGTGGCGTTAACTGTGCCCCCCAGTCTCGCTAGGGTCGTATACATCACAAATAGAGGACCATCGGCCAGTATTCCATAAGAGAGTGGGGGGTATCTTGAGGTAGAATCGTAGTTGGGATAGTCGGGGTTCCAGTGGAAACCGTTACTCGTGGCGGGTTGATTGGTCCACCATGTTCCAGAAATTTTGTTGTAACTGTTGTACAGCTTTCCTCCCTTAGCAGTTAGGGAGCAGTAGGCATCATAGTTTGAGGTGCTGAAAATGTAATTACTACCATCCGTGGTGTAGTTTACGGTGTCTGGGTAGCTGGGCATCCAGACTGGGGCTGAATCATTATAGTAAATGTAGTAGGTGGCTGTGCTTCCCGCTGTTACATTGACGTAAAATGTTACCGTGGCGGACTGCAAATAGCTCGTCGAGGAATAGAAGGTAGTGTTCCAAACCTGGCACGGTATGGGCCCAGTCATCCAACCCCCAGAATCATTGTAGCGATACTGTGGAACCACTATAGAACCATTATAACACGTACCATAGTCAAAGGTTAAATACACGTCAACAAGATTATTCACCCGCTCAATGTTATCTGTCTCCGTAAAGTTGACCTGCGTCCTATACCTGAAACTGGTGTTCCACCATGAAGGCTCATAGGGACTTTTCACAGCAGGCTGTGAATATGCGGAGGGGAGAATAGTGTAGGGTGAACCAAGCAGAGAAGGCACCATAAATAGCGGGATCACCATGGACACAAGCAAGGTGAGAAGAATGACTGCTGCGGCGAGTGATAAAAGACGCCTTTTCGGAAGCATTCTAAAAGTTCCTCCGATAAATTTCTAGAACCTATTTATGTAATCGCTTTCTCCTTAAAAATGGAAGGAATAAGTTACATACTTGTTTATAATATTTTCCGGAGACAAATATAAACCTTTTTTACGAACCCTTTGATAGCACAAATAGGTCTATGACGTGTATCTAGCGGACTATTGCCGCATGCTAACTTGAAGCAAACAGCAGTAAGTCGCATCGCAGGTTTGGAAGACTGCGGCCAGACCTCTTATTTGAAAAGGAAGGGTTGAAAAAAGGGGGAAGTTTTTATTTTTGAAGTTTGTCCAGTCTCTCGATGAGTTTCAATAGTTCCTTGTGAAGCTTGTCCCTGCGCTTAATGTCCTGCTGAGTTATGGTGCCATCCTGCTCTTTTCTGCGTAGGCCCTCAATTTCCATGCGAATCCTTAGAAATCTATCCTGAATTTTCTCCACCTCTTTTGCAACCTCTGGTGTGGGCTTCTTCGCCTCCAGACTGGGAGGAACTCTTGACAGGCAGAGGCTGGTGTGAATGTACTCCTTCTGAACCTCATCATATTTTGGTTCAATCTTGGCTTTTTCCTCCTCAAACTTTGACTCAGTAATTTTTCCCGATTCCAACTGCCTAGCCAGGTCTTCCAACTGCGAACCAAGCCTGTTAAGCTCTGTTTGAAGCTTCTCCTTGCTCTTCTGCAGTTTCGAAATTCTTTCCCTCAGGAGCTTTTCAGCCTTGTCCAAATCAATCACCGAAGCCAGGATCAGGGGAAGCGAATCCCTGAAGGGTTGAACATCGCCCCTCCAATCTTGAAGCAGGTCCATGTGTTGCGTCTCTGCCTCAGCTAGGAAGCTCCGCAGCTTCCTCCTAAGCCACTCCTCCTCTTGGGGAGTGTTGCCACAGGTGATGCAGGTCGCAGTTAAAAAGTCTCCGTCCTCTCTGATGAAGGTTCCAAGCTCAGTTTCCAGTTTTCTGAGACCGCCCTTCTGCATTTCACCCATGAATGATTTGACCGCCGACATAAATCCGGAAACTAGAGTCACATCCTGCTCCATTTTCAAAAAGTCAAAAGACCACAAAGTAGCACCAGTAGTAATGTGATCCACAATGATATTCTCAAGACTAGCCAAAGCCCTGAGGGGAACCAGCCGCCTCCTACGCACTCTATCCATCCCCACACCAGCCACAGCCACGGAACCCACCAAGCTTCCAATCAAAAGGTAAAAAGTGAAATTCTGGCTTTGCTTCGCCACCACAAGAAACATCAGAGAAAGCAAACCCATAAACATGGGATCAATCGCAGCACTTGTTAGGGTAACACTGTTTGTGGAACTCGCCACCCCAGAAACAGTTCCGGTTCCACTGTAAAAAGCGGTAACTTTTAGCTCAACTGTGTCTAGGGGCACCACAATAGAGGCTTCAGCCCTCCCCTCGTCGTTGGTTAAACTAGTACGCTGAATGACTGTGCTTGAACCATTGGCGAATCTCAACGAAAAATTGAAATTAACATTCTGACCCACAAAAACAGAACCATTGGTATAATAACGCAGGGTAGCCGCAGCTACCAGTGGGGTGTTAAGAACCACACTCTGAGGCGTTTCCAACGTGATGCTAACCAAAACCTTAGTATAGTTAACCGAAATGGTACTGGAATTACTTGGTTCGAAGAGACGTTTACTGGCTCTAAAGTACACGCTGTGAACATCAAAGGCTGTGCCAAAGTTTAATTCCACACGGTAAGAACCATTTCCATAATCTGTGGGGGTGGGAATCGTTATGGGTGTATGATTCTCAAAATAGGAAGAAATGCTTGCTCCAGCTATTCCCTGACCCAGATTAGTCTTATTATAGTAGTGGATGGTTACGGGAACAGGCCCCGGATACTCATAATGCTCCGGATACCAGGTCACGTCAAGTTGAGAGCTCGTCAAAGCCACAACGTCAAGTTGTGATTCATTGTAGCCAACCACAAACCCGTCATGAAAACTAACAGTCACATTATAAGTTCCAGTAGATGTAGCAGTGCTATCAACATCCCAACTAAGAGAAGTGCCAGTAACCTGATTTACCGATTTTCCGTCGGTATAATTCAAGATTTGGCTAAAATCATATATGTTGAGTGTAACACTCCCGGTAACATTGCTTCTCAGAGAAGTGTTAAAAGTCACATTAATGTCTAGGAGGTCGAACAGGGTCGCGTTTTCAACAGGTTCCCCGTCAACCGCAAAGCCGATGTCCAAAACATAGTTGGGGGCGGTGCAGTTCACAATCCAAGTGCCATTACTAGCAGGAAAAATAATATCATTTGGGGGAGTGGAATTAAGCGTAATCCAAACCCCGCTAGTCCCATTATACGCCATAGAACTGTCATTTCCCCAATCTGGAGGAATTCCTGTGATTTTGATGTAATTTGCGCCATTCGTTTCTGGGAAGCCGTCACCATCATCAGCATTAACAGTAATATTCCAAAAAGCAGCAGTGTTATAATTAACAATAAAATTAGTGTTGGCAGTGATATTTTTAGCATAACTTATGTTCCTAAAATCTACTGTTAATGTGACTACTTGCATCCATGTACTAGTTATATCGAAATAGATGACTCCCGTTGAAGAGAGTACTGGTGTGGTTAGAATGTAGCGTCCTTCTCCTTTATTACCCATATTTTCTACATTTGTAGCATTTATTTTTAGAGTTATTTCAGAAGGAAAGACGCTTTCTGGGTTAGGAGACGAACTCGCACTTACATTAACATTTAATTTAAAATCGACTGGGTACGTTGTCGGATCCCAATTAGCACTTGAGCTATTATACTGATAAGCATAACCATCTGCGGCGTAGTTGAGTCCCCCAACGGATAGCCAACTACCTACAAGAGGTTCTAAAGGACCTAATTTTTCAGCTGTTATGAAAAAGGTGTTACTAAACGTTTCACTGCAGTTTAAAAGCCGGTGATTAAAAGAAATATTTATCCAGCTTACTCCAAAGACCAAATATTCGGTAACAGACAAGCCTATTTGTTGAAATGGTTTGGGAACTCCCGAACCATTGTCTTGAGCATTAAAAACTCGGAATACGGCATTTCCAGGTGTTTGGATATTCAAAAGTAAGCTAGCATTATCGAGGTAAGCTGTTGGGTTTGTTATCTGGAAAGACATCGCCATAGGAGTAGCTATTGACCATGAATCATTGTTAGGTAGTTCAGTACTTATGATTGTGGCGTTAGGAGCTATAATATTTGTAAGTGTTATGTTCGCGTAGGTGATGTTCCAATTTACTGGACATTCTATAGTGAAATCATTTATGGTGTCAGTAGGTATGCCAGTACTATTTGTATCGTTAACTACTTGTAATGTAGCGTTTAATGTATTGCCGTTTCCGGTGTATGCTTTTGCAATGGGGTTTAGATGGCTTGGCGTGTTGAGTGGCGGTATTATTGGGTTGTTTTGTATTAGGAGTATCCCAAGCGCTGAGATTATGAATATTAGGATGATTGTGATTGAGAGGAGCCTCTTCTTTTTCATTCTCTGCATTCTTCCTTCTGGGAGAATTTTTTTGATATTTGTGCCTGTTATCTTTGTGGAATATTTATGGTTTTTTGGATATTTCAACTTTTTCTGATTTTTTTGTTGGCGTTTTGGGAAATTTTTTGTTGTTTTTCTTTTTTGGGTGGTTTTTTCTTTTTTTCTTGGTGTTTTTTTTGTGTTTTTTGGGGTTGTGGTTTTGGATTAATTTTTTTCTCGGTTAAACTTTTGGGGTGCTTCGATTTTATGGTTTTTTGTGTTTTTCTCCTTTTTACGCTTCTTAGCTAGGGTGATTCGATTTTGTGGTTGTGGGTGTTGGATTTTCTTCTTTGTGGTTGGACTTTGCGAAATTCACAAAAGGGGGATTGTGGAAAAGGAGGTGTTTGTGGAGGGAATCTTATTGGTTGTGGGGTTTGGTTTTGGTTATGCAATTGTCGTAATGCTGTGATTCTTTGGAGATAAAGCTTATAAGGAGCTACTAGAAAAATAATGAAGTATAGAATCATTTCTAGAGAAACCCCCGGTTAAGGGGGAGAATGTAGGAGGAAAGACTCTTGGCAGAAGAAAAGGCTTGGGCAATTTTAGGAATCTTGGGTGGACTCTACGGAATAGTCTCCGGAATCGCTATCGCCATTGCTGGAGTGGGTGCTGCGAACACCATTAACAACGTTCTACTACTGAGCTACCTGTACCCTGAGTATATTGCATTGATTCTCCAGATTGTGCAGTACGTTTCTCCAACATTGGCAGCCTTCACCTTTGGTCCGCTTGCTCCACTTTTGGGTTTGCAGGCGAGCTCCGCTCTATCCATTCTGGGAATCATCGTCATAATCCTTGGTTTACTGATACTCTTGGGCGCATTTGGCGCAATGCGGGGAATGGCTTGGGGCGCAATTTTGATGGCAATCTTTGGGTTCATTGGGTTCATACTCTTTAACCTTGGAGGACTTCTGGCACTCATCGCCGGCCTAGTGCTCTACTACCAGGCCAAATAAGGAGACCCTGCAAGCAAAATAAACTATCTTCAATTTTTTTCTTTTTTGCTTTTTCCCTGTTTTTTGATTTTTGAGTGAGGGGCGCAACGTTTAAGCTGGGTTTTGGGGATACTATTTTAAGTGTGGAAATCTAAAGAGGTTATTGGTAGTTTAATGTTAATTTAGGGGTTTTTGCATGGGTTCTGGTTCGCAGAAGGCTTATGTTGTGTTGGGTTGTATTGGCGGCTTATATGGGGTGTTAAGTGGGCTGGTGATAATGTTTTTGGGTGTTAGTTTGAGGGGGAATATTCTATTTTTGATGGGGCTTTCTGTTCTTTTTCCACAATTTTTGGAGCAGCTTATGGCCTATTTGTCCACGTATTTGTTTTCCTTCATCAATTTAATTTCCTTGGGCCCGTTGGGGGGCTACTATGTGGGCTCAATTATTTGGGACCTATACACTTTCGGAGTAATAGTGGCGGTTCACGGTTTTGTCATCCTTCTAAGTTCCATAGGGGCCTGGACTGGCAACAGGTGGTACGCAGTGATTCTAACTGTTTTTGGTTTGATGGGATTCTTCGCCTTCTTTAACTTTGGAGGCCTACTTGGGCTTATAAGCGGAGCTATATTGTGGGAGCACATGAAATAGCTTTTCCATTGCCTGACAAACTCTACGATAATGGCCGGCGAGAAAAGCGCCACACTATGTAGGGGGAGCGTCAAACTGCCTTCGATTGTGGGCTTTTCTGAAACTCCCTTCTGGCCTGGGAGGAAGGATGATAGAGCCTTAAAGCTTGCTCCCCTCTGGAAGGATTACTTTGAAAGAAAGTTTGCCTATGAGATTGGGTAAAGGAAACAATCCATTCTTGGGGTGATACCTGTAGATATTTCCATATCTCACGGCTCGCAGGTAACTCCCTACGAGGATATCAAAGAGCTACTTAAGGCAAACGAGTTTTTCGCCGTTGGCTAATTGTCCCTGTAGACAGATCTCTTGATACATTGGGAGGAGGATGCAACCATTCTCTGAAGGTTTACCTACATTTTGATAGTATGGGACAATATAGCGGAACACGGAACGGGCAGAGAGATCACCAGAGAAGAAACGCTAGAAATCCTGAAAAAAGCGAACCAGTAAGGCCTAGTACATGTGACTGAAAATCACCAGGGAAAAATAGCAAACCATATTTGGCACTCCCCACGGCCAAAGTCTGGGGCTTTCTCGCCAACGATTTGTAAACGAATATGCAGAGGTAGACGAGCAGAGGTGCATGGTATGCGGAGTCTGCTATCCCACATGTCCAAGCGAAGCCATAAAATTGGTGAGAAGACCAGATGAGCATATCTCCGAGATTCCAGACAACAAAACATTCATCATAAATATGCTAAAAGAGAAGACAGAAAAAAGAGGACAATAAGCATCCTTTTCTTACTATTCTTCTTTTGCCCCGAGTTCAAAGTTTTTTCTTTTTTATCCTCAGATGCCACTTTTTCTTTATTGCCTTTTCGTCCTTCATTCGATAAATTAATTGATTCGTTCGCTGAAGGCCTCTTATCTAAATTTGGTGGAAGGCGTAAATTAAAAAGTGTAGGCTGTGAAATATAATAAGCCTACTCCTATAATCCTCGATTGAGGAGAGATATTTGAAAAAGTGGAGTTTAAGGAGGTTTTTGATTTGAGTTGGATTGGAAGTTCTCTACGCGACCTACCAAGGTTGAGGAACTGTAAAAGGAGACGCATATCCAGCTGGGATAAGAGTGGCGGCAACGATGACTACCTGTTGATAAAAAGCCGGGAGAGTGTAACCATAGCTGATATTAGGGGTGCGGGCTGCATAACCCACATTTGGGTGACCATGGATTGCTCAGCACCATACTATTTGAGAAAAATCCTTATTCGCATGTTTTGGGACGATGAGGAGAGCCCTTCAGTTGAGGTGCCCGTAGGAGACTTCTTTGGAATAGGACACGCCATACGCAAAAACTTCGTCTCCCTACCCCTCACCATGTCTCCAGAAAACGGCAGAGGATTCAACTGCTTCTTCCCCATGCCCTTCTCCAAAAGAGCAGTCATCGAAATTGTTAACGAGGCGGAGCAAGCCATGATCTTCTACTACTACATTGACTATGAGGAGTATGCTCAGCTCGAGGAGAACCTAGGAAGGTTCCACGCAACCTGGAATAGGGAAAACCCCTGTGAGGGTATATCCGACTTTGGAATGGACAACTGGGAGTACCTCTTCGGAGGAAAAAATCTTGACGGCAAAGGAAACTATGTAATACTGGAGGCTGAGGGAAAAGGACACTACGTGGGATGCAACCTCAACATCCACAACCTCAGATTAACCAGAGAGATGTGGAACTGGTACGGTGAGGGAGACGACATGATATTCATAGACGGCGACGAACAGCCAACCATAAATGGAACGGGAACCGAAGACTACTTTAACACTGCCTTCTGCCCCGCCCAAGAGTACTGTGCCCCCTACCATGGGATAACCGTTGCCGGAGGCAAGAACTGGTCGGGAAAAATAAGCATGTACCGGTTCCACATAGAGGACCCCATATACTTTGAAAAATCCATAAGGGTAACAATTGAGCATGGACACGCCAACAGGCGCTCCGACGACTACTCCAGCACAGCCTACTGGTACCAAACAGAGCCCCACAAAAAATTCAAGCCCATGCTTCCGGTGGAAAAAAGACTGCCCAGAGAGGAACCCAAAGAATTCGACTAATACCGAGAAAACTTCAAAGAATACCCAGAACGATCAAATAGACTATTACTATAAAGGAAAAATGCGCTCTATTGTATCTTTGTATACTTTTTCTAACATTTTTTTATGGAGTTATTTAGGTTTGCATTGTAAAATTGCAAAGACTCATAAAAATAAATGGATAAAATGAAGAAAATAAAAATTGTTCAAAGAGTAAATGCTTGAAGTGTTGAATCGAAAGATGTGTGAAAAGATATATAAATAAAATTCCCATCGTTTTAACGAAGATTCCGGTAGTAGATGATTTCAAATTTTGAGGGGATAATACTTGAACAGGGCAAATTTGAACCGTATGATTGAAATTGTGGAGCTTAATTTGGGCACCTGGAAAGCGCAAGCAGTAGCCATCATTGATGTTAACAATAAGGTTTGGTGTGAAAAAGGCACTGTTCAAAGAGAAGTTCTTGAGTATTACCAGAAGTTCCCCCTTTCTGAAATGCATACGGGAGATAGCCTGCACAACAATAACACTTTTCTCATGAAGATCACGGATAAAACTGGAATTATTGTGGTTATGGGTGAGCCCCATTTGGCTAGGCTGGCCGCAATAAACCTCAAGGGAAGAATAAACGCTCTCTCAGACTTCTACGATTTAGAAAGCCTTATTGGGGAAGAGAAAAATACTAAAATGGGAAGCATCCTAAAAAAGGAAAAGGAAATCTGGTAACCATGGCTCTCTACGAATCTCTGGTACTAATATGCTCCATACCTCCCGCGGTCTGCGCGGCTTATCTGGCTAAACGCTTCTTTGAAAGGAGGCAAATCGTCACCCTCCTAATAATCATTTATTTCGCCATGTTTTCAGCAACCTGGATAGGCTACTACCTCATCCTCACAGACCTTTTCCAAGTTCACCCCTACGTGTACATAGTTTTCACATCCCTAATAGACTTCTCCGTAGTGCTACTCGTGGGATTGGTGATGATGGAAATAAGGGAACTCTACCTGCTCCCACCATTCGTAGCCACCCTCGCAGCATTCCACTACTTTATTTTGGACTACACCAGAACTGAAGCCTATTTGGGCATCCAGTACCTCTCACTTGTGACAACTGGACAGCTTATCGGGCAGAGCTGGTTCGTTATCCTTGGAAACTTGGATCCGAGCCTACTTAGAACCCTCCCCTACTTCCTAAACATTGAATTCCTCATAGACCCTCTAAACGTAATGTATCCTCCCACACCCATAATTGTAATGGGAATGTACATTATGCTAATTTCTGCCCCTACAATCCTACTTTTCTACTATATTGCTTGGAAGAACAGGAGCGGCAGATCATTGGGATTCGCCCTGGGACTCACAATACTGATGGTCAACATGTTCTACCAGAGAGTATCCCCAGAAATCCAAGCCATAATAACACTTGTAGGAACAATCATATTCGCCCTAGGAATATTTGGAGCGTTGGATGAGCTGATACCAAAAATTGAAGAAATAAAGAAACCCACCCTAAAACAGAGCGGCAGCTAAAACTTCATGCTAAAAATAAGGGGAGAAGTTGCAAAGACAGCCAGGGTTAAACAACAATGACTGAGCACTCTTGGAATTTTTCCCTCAAAAATTGTTACATAAAAACCTCTATCTAAGAAGCGCAACCTATGAAGGACGAAAACATGTTTTTATAACCAAAAAAATGGGGGGGAGGGTTTCGTTTTAGGGTTTTTTGGTCATTTCTTTTCGCCTTTCCTCCAAGATTTTGAAGATTCTTTCCCTGTCCTTTGGATAGAATCTGTACGCAAAGAACCACACAAGCAAGCAAAGTATCCAGGGAATAGTTATCGTTATGAGCATTGCCGAGGTTAGTGATTGTCCCGAAACTGTGAATAGAGCTAGCAGCAGGGGTAGAGGAAGGACGCCCAGCCAGTATCCTATGTAGGGAATTATGGTTTGCATTGTTATGCCTGCGACTCCACCATTAATGGTGTCTGCTAGGTATCCCGTTATGACTGCGGCTATCGCTGCGAAGCCTCCTTCAAACATTTGCTCAATGGAGAAGGAGGTGCTTCTCACCTCTGGTTTGGTTACGTTGGCAACCATTGGCTGAACAGCTGCGGGACCAGCCCAACTAACCAAAACAGCAGTAATGAACATCAGAACCATGTAATGCGCAAGAGAAAGGGGCGTGGTGAGCACAAACAAAGTGAGGGGGATTCCCGAAAGCACAGAAACCTGAGCCACAATAATTCTGCCCCTGTTAAAACTCCTTTTTTCGCCCTTGTCTCCCAGCCAGCCTCCAAACCCATTGCCCAGAGCTACACCGATTACCAGTACTGCAAAAACTAGTGTGGCGTCGCTCGGCGGAATGTACCTCACGCTTTCAAGCCAGTGCACAAGCCAGGCCTGTAAAACAATCCAGGGCATGTAGCCCAGCATTCCCTGAATTATTATTACTTGCATAGTTCTGGTTCGCAGAATCTCGCCTATAGCTTTCCTCTCAATTTTATATTTTTCCGCGGCTTCCACAGTAATTATGTCCTTAAGTTCCTTCTCCATTGCTCCCCTAGGAGGCTCCTTAACAAAGAACCACACCACACCAGCCACTATGAAGCTTACAATTGCAACCAGTATGAACCCCATCCTCCAGGCTCCATAGTGCACCGTGTACTTCATCAAAGTGTCAAACAGTAGAAGTTCATTCAGTATGTTGAGGATGGGAGGATACACTAACCAGTACAGGTACAGTTGATAAAGGTTAGATTCTAGCCCAAAGGTGTAGCTTTTCGCATCCAGCATACCCAACACGGGCACTACGATGGCGACACCCAGAACTCCAAACATTTGAAAAATTCCCAGCCACTTACCTCTATCCTCTGGCTTGAAAAAGTCAGCAACCAGCGAAAAACCCGTAGGTATAATCGTCGCCAAGCCAAATCCTGCCAACAGTCTAAAGAATAGTAGTGATGAAAAATCGCCAGCATAGGCACACAGAAGAGTAAAAACGCCCCAAATTAAGCAGCCAATTGTTAGAACCACTCTCCGCGAGTACCTGTCCGCCAAATATCCCCAGAGGGGGGCAACAATTGTTTGAACAGCTGATCTCGTCGAAGTTATGAAACCCAAAGCCCCACGAGTAATGGCTAGTTCCCGGCCGATGGAAGTGTAGTAGGTGGGAAGCGCCTGCATGTCCGCCCTGTCCACAAAGTTTGCCGCACTAATGGCTGCAAATGACCTTTTTCTACCCTTAATTTCCTCAGTTTTTCCAACAGTCTCCTTCTTTTCAGACATTCTCGCTCATCCCTCAAAAATGAGCTCAAATATTATTGTATCAATAACTTTTAAATTTTTTCAAAACCAATCGGCACAGTCCCAGCAGCCCTATCAGTCACCAAAATAACGAGTGCCCACAGTCCCTTAAACCATCTCCCGTCACGGAATGTGTGTCTCGTTTTCGCCTTCTCCCTGCCTAAAAGTTGAAGCCTCTTCACCAATTAGACACTCTATTTTGGCTCCAAACCAGTTTCTTTTTGCGCATTAGAACCTGCTCCCAAAAAGGTGAAGCACAATAATATTGATCAAATTCCCAAGGAATAGGTTCACCGCCGATTTTTCGAATCCCCAACTAAGAACGCATCACCTATCGGGTGCGAAACTATTCTACCCCCTTAAATTGTTTGTTTACCCGCTTTAAGGGATACAGAAATCGCAGTATTGGTTTTTTAAATAAAAAGTTTGGGAGGAGAACTGTTATTTACAGATTGGAGCCCAGTTTTGATTAGATTTTGGCTCCGCAGTGTGGACAGAATTTGCTGAGAAGATTTGGCGGAATTTCTCCTTTACAGTTGGGACATGTTTGTGTTATTGGTGCGCCGCATTCACAGCAAAACTTTGTATAGGGCACCTGTTTTTTACACGATGGACAAGTCACTTGGGCAGTAGGCATCTGCATACCTATGGGTGTAGAAATTGTGGGTGTAGCTGCCCTCGGTGCACCCCCGGTTGCTGAAGCTACTCTTACTGGGGCCCCGCATGATGGGCAAGAGGTGTTGCCTGGAGCCACTATGGTTCCACAATAGGGACATTTTCCCTCGTTTTTCTTTGATACTATCATGGCTTTTATTGCGGGTAAGGCGTTTACATTTTTTACCTCGAAGCGCATGGTGTCCCCGCTTTCTAAAATTATTGTTAAACCGTTCTTGTCGGATTGAGCATCCTTCACTGTAACAAGTGGTATAGCTATGGAGTCGAGTTTTCCATCTTTACCAAAATTCATGAAATCGTTTCCAGTCATGCTGCCCAAAACCAGTCCCGTGGAGGCTGCGTAGGTGGCTCCCCTTATGGCATGTTTCGCTAAGTGTCCAGCCCAGCCACCTATTTGACGTCCCACTACCTCTCCAGCTATGGAGCCCGCGACGCCTACCGCGGCTGCTGCTAGAACTCCTTTAAGAACTGCTTTACCACTGCCCGCCCTTTTCTTGTACCATACAATGCGCACATCTGATACTACGAGGGTCCCCCAGTCCTTGTCAAATTTCACATTATCCAGTTTTGTACCTACACTCTCATAGGCCAGTGGAATAAACTGTCCACTTTGATCAAAAACCACATTGAAGAATCCAGGACGCATCATGAGCTTAATTATTCAAGAAAAGGTTAATAAGGATTTCCAAAAGTGAAAATGGGCGATGCTTAATCGTTTGATTCTGTCTCGGAAAGGAGCCATCATAAGGCTTCTTTAGCAAATTAAAGCCAAAAATAAGGAGCAGGAACAGACGATTAAACATCGCCCAAGAAAATGCATAGTGGTAATTATTTTCTTTCGATTCAGCCTCTGGGCTATGCAGACTGTTAGAGTCCCGTTTCCAGCATAGGGCTCAAAATCCCGAAAGAAGCCATAAAAAAGCCTCTTCTCCAGACAAGACCCACAATTATACACCACCCAATTCCCCTTTTGGCTATTTTAGACTCTCTTAAGGTGCAACTTTTTGTCTGGCGGTGAGCGTCAATTATTTTTTTATTTGCTATGAAAACATCTTTTCACGCTTTGTCTAAGAAGCGAAGCTTATGTAGGTTTTTTGAGTAGTTGGTTGAGGTCGTATTCCTCTTCGAGGATTATGTTTTTGACTTTTTCCACATTTATTTCTTCTTTTATTATTTCGGTCATGGGTTTTGCACTTTTTCTGTCCCCTATTATTATTGCTCCCACTATTCTTCCGTCTTTTAGCACCACTTTTTTGTAGAGGCATTTCTCCGCTTCTATTTTTCTAATCTGTTCATAATCCTGGGTTTCAGGGTTTACCAGTCCTATTGAGGTGAGGTCTATGCCCGCAACTTTGAGCGTGTTTAGGGCAACTGTTCCCTTGTAAACCATTTTCTTCCCAATCATGTTTGCTGCGGCTATCTGAGCCTGCTCTGTGGTTGCCGGAATTATGCCGTAGACTCTTCCCCTGTGCTCCGCTATATCTCCCGCAGCATAAATGTTTTCAACGCTGGTTCTCATATAGTCATCAACAATGACTCCCCTGTTTACATTTATTCCCGCTTCTCGGGGCAGTTCAATGTTGCTACGAATTCCAGTGGCGAAAATAACAAGGTCTGCTTGGATGGTTTCTCCGCTTTTTAGTTTCAAGCCCGAAACTTCAGCGTTTCCCAAAACCTCCTCTGTTTGAACTCCACACCTAATTTCCATACCCATTTTCTCAAACTCGTTTAAAAGTACATTTGAGCCTTCCTGGTCAATCTGCCTTGGAAGAAGCCAGGGCGCAAATTCCAGTATGGTAACATTTAGACCCAACTTTCTCAGAGCAGCGGATATTTCCAAACCCAGTAGGCCGCCACCCACCACAACCGCATCCTTCCTTTTTTTGGCGTATTCCCTTATGGCTAGGGCGTCATCAAAGGTTCTTAGGGCAAACACCCCCCTCTTATCCGCACCCTTAACCGGAGGAATGAAGGAGCGGGCCCCATTAGCCAAAAGGAGACTATCGTAGGAAACCCTATCTCCCCCATTCAAAACAATCTGGTTCTCACTGGTTTGGATGGATTTTACTGGGGTATCCAAATGAACTTTAACATTTCTTTCCTTATACCAGCTAAGGGGATAAATAAAAATATCGCTAATCGCAGATTCTCCAGATAAAACCCTGTAGAGGGAAGGGCGAGGATAATAGGGATACTTCTCATCAGTAAAAATTTCTATGTTATTGTCAGGAGCGTTTTGGAGAAGATATCTGCAAGCAGTGAAACCCGCCAAACTAAATCCAACAATCACAATCTTCAACTAAAACTCCTCCTAAATGGGGAAAATGAAACCTCCAAAGCTAACGTAAAAAAAAAGGCACATAGACCTAAAATACCTTTCTCCAAAAGATAGCCCCTCCCACAAAAATAGGGAAATTATAAAAAATTAACACACAAGTTAGAACAATTTGTTCCGAAACCACCCAAACAAAAATATTAGGATTAAGAAGCCTACCTCCCAAACCATGAACGCCCAAATTTCCAAACCTTTTGAAGACCACCCTCGATAGTCCAAAAAGTCCTAATGCCAATCAACTATTTAAAGAAACTGCTTACAAATCGTTGGCGAGAAAGCCCCCCACTTTAGCCGTAGGGGACGTCAAATTTGCAGAATATTTAAAAATAAAGGTTCAAAATATGAACACCACAGAAGCCTCAAACACTATTTAAGCTAAGTTCAACAAATTTATTCTCGGGAGAGATACAAATGAGGACAGGAGTCTTCTGGCATGACCTCTTCGCCAAGAATTCCTGGCCAGTCATTGGAAATAAGTTCAAAAATTTCCCCAAAGCAATGGAGTGGGCCCTAAAAATTGAGGGAGTCAAACTTTACACCCCCACCAAAGTTTCCTGGGAAACACTAAAAAAAGTACACACAGAACCCCTACTGGAAAACTTGAAAAAAGCATGGTACTGTGAGGGAGCACTCTACTCTGTGGGAGGATGCATAGAGGCAGCAACCAAAATAGTGAGCGGCGAATTGGACAACGCACTGGTTTTCGATGTAGGAGCAGGACACCACGCTGGCCCCTCACATGCTTGGGGAGGCACCTACATTTCCTGCACCGGCCCCACAGTAGTTTCTCTACGCGAAAAATTTGGAGCCGGCCGCTACGCCATACTGGACACCGACAGCCACCACGGCGATGGAACCAGAGCAGTATTCATGGGAGACAGAGATGTCCTACACGTTTGCTTCTGCAGCAACAACACAGTAGAAGACAAGGAAACCAAGATATGCGTCGACGTAGGCTACAACACAAATGATCAAGAGTACCTCAGCCATGTAGAAAAGGAATTTGTGCCCCGCGTGGAAAAGTTCAAGCCCCAAATAATCTTCCACCTCTTGGGGCACGACACCGCCCAAGGAGACTACGGAGATAGGGGACTCTCAGAATCCTTCTTCCTGGAACTGGTCAGAATGGTCAAGAGGTGCGCTCAAAAAGTCTGCAGAGGAAAATACATGATTATAACCCATGGTGGCTCCAGAGAAGATCTTGCAGAATACATATTTCCAAACATCATTGAGATTCTCGCCAGTCCACAAAAGCACAATTCAAACCATATCTGGAACAAGCTCTCCAGAAAAAGGGAAAATGTTCAATGATGCTTCCTCACCTCCATATAAGGTTCTAAATTGGAGGGAAATCTGCTAAAGCCGCTTTGCGAGGTGTAGCAAAACTATTTTGTAAAAGGAATGGGGACGTTGTGGTTGCCTCTCCCACGTGTATATATGCTCTTCTCCCGTAGAGTTTAATAAAAAAGGTTTCTTGTGGTTACGTGTTCTTTTCCTCCAAAACGTTTGAATTCTTTATGAAAATGGCTATGATGTGGTGGATTGGCGTCTAAAATTTGTTGAGCTTTATCCTGCCCAAAGTAGATTAGTTTGCTTTTAAGGATATACTTATCTTTGATATCATTATATATCTGGTGTTTTGGTGTGGATGTCCTTATTAGAGGTATAGACGAAGAAGTCTATGCCAGATTAAAGGCACGAGCCTCAGAGCGGGGCTTAAAAATCGGGGAAGCCTTAACCGAAGCCATTAAAGCCTGGTTAAAAAATTCACCTGAGAAAAATGAGCGGGAGAAGGAGAGAGACCTGAACATCGCCACCTTCAGAAGAATGAGAAGGTTTCTTGAAAAAACCACAGGGGGAAATGGGTTCTCATAGCCAGAGGCGAGGTAATAAGACTAGCAGACTCCCTATCAGAAATAGTTGAAGCCAAAAAAAGTGAACAACTCACCGACAGACCCAGCCTCATTTTCAGGGTCGGCGAAACCCGCATAAAAAGAACCATAGGATTCAACATAGGGAGGAAGACTGCCCAGTGAGAGAAAAAACCTGGAACTATGCTACGCCACACACTTCAAGCGTTCCCGCACCATACATCGAAATAGTAGTATACAATCTTGATAGAAGCTTGAGATATCCCGTTGAGGGCCCCCTCAGCGCCATGGTTGACACCGCATTTGATGGTTACCTAATCATACCCCTCAGCATCTTCCAAGAGTTAAGGCTCGACCAATACGAAGTGCCACCAGACCTAATAGAAAATACTGAAACCTTTTCAGGCGAAATAATCAAGCTGCGTACCTCGCTGGCACTCGTTGAAATAAAGGGACTGCTCGAGAAACAAGTTGAAATAGACACTCACGAAAACTGCCAAGAACCGCTCCTCGGACGCCTCTTCCTCGAAAACCTAGTAACCCCCCTAGACGGACCGAAACGAAAAACAACGGTTTCCACACAAAGCGAGTTCTTCAAGTAAGGATATGATGAAAACAATTCAATTTCCCGCACTTCTTCTGAAACCAAACTCCATCATCTTGGCTAGGGACGCTATATTACATATATTAAATCACTAAACAGTTGCTAAACGCAAAATGTTAACTCTCAAATTCTTTAAAGAAATTTTTGTTGGGCAACACCGAGCGATAGATTCGCAAAATCTCTGCTGTGGCTTTTCCTCCTATTTTCCCTAAATAGTTTTATATTTTTTTTAGGCATTTTTCCCAAAATTTTTGAGGTTCCCAACCCCTCCATGGTGAAAAAGTCAAGGAAATGGTTTTAAAGAAGCACAAAAAAGGCTCAAAAAAACACAAGGATTCTGCGAACCTATCGCCCAGGGTCGGAGACAATTTCATTTTAAACTTTTCTGCATACAAGAAAGAATAAACTCCAACGTCACAGAGAAAGAATGCCGATGAACAAAATGCTAAATACAAAACTCTGAAATCCGAAGCGGACTCTACTTATCCCACTTCCTCCACCGACCCCTTTTTGAGGATTGTCGAATAGTTCAGTAGCCAACCTTTTATAGTGAAAACCTACATAAGCTACGCTTCTTAGACAAAGCGTGAAAAGATGTTTTCATAGCAAACCAACATATGCTGAAAGCATTTCAGATAAAGTATGAAAAAGTTTTTCATGGGAAATTAATATAATCTGGAAATGTTTATTTTAAACATAAACGAAGTAATGCCCTTACCCTCTTTTGAATTTTAGGTAGTAAAAGCTAACAAATATGTGAGGTGGAACACATTGGTAAATGAAACCGAAATTAGTGTAGTTCCAGACCTTAACACGAGCTTGATGGTTTCAAAAACCACCACCGAAGCTGTGGCCAGAATGTTTGGGCCAGTGTTCACCAAAAACACTGTAAAATACACCTTGGAGTTTGAAGCAGAAAAGCTGGGCGAAAAACCCCCAGAAAACATTGAAACATTGGAGGGAGCAGTGGAGTACATTCAAAAAAATATTGACCGCTACCCTAATGGTGTGTGCAGCATAGTTTATGGAATGGCAAAATCGGAGCGGATGCTTGAGGGCTACTCTGCTTCGGGGTCAAAAAGAATGGCCTTCAACGCCGTTAAAAAAGTCATGGAGGAAAGCGGAATGCTAAGCAGCCTCCAAGGATCAGCAGACCAAATCTTTGATGCAATAGCGAAGTTCCACGAGCTAAACAGTCTCCTTAAAGTCATTCCCCCAAACAGGTTCGAACGAGAGGAAAACGGGGCTAAAATGGTTGTAAAAAACTGCACCTGCAAAGACGCCTGCAGAAAACTAGCCCAAGAGGACTTCTCACGCATAGTGGGAGGCAAAGAGTGCATCATCCTAATCAACCACTGCGCAGCCGCAGAAATAATAACCGGGAAAAAATGCGACTACACCTTGGAAAAATTTGACCAACCCACATGCGAAGGAAAAATCTACCTCAAAGAGTGACACTCTCCACGGCTAAAGTCGGAGGCTTTCTGGCCACGATTTGTAAAAACTAAAAACGGGAGCCCAAATGTTGCCCGACAGGAGTTAACCAACACTACTTGTGAAAGAAACCAACCATTCTACATTTTGTGCATTTGAGGATTACTACCAATCACTGATTATGCCAAGGGTCGCCAAAATTCACAATCTATCCCAATTGATAAAACCTTTATTTTCCCCTTTTTTAAAGAGGAATAGCGCAACAAGATAGGAAAATGAGGATGATTCAAATTGCCCTGCTAAACCTATGAGCATATCCTTCAAGTAAACGCTCAATAGTGTGGATGAAACCGTTTGATGCCTCTCCCTAACCGTCATTCATACCTTCAAACTTATGTGGAGGCTTTTGGCACCCTTTGCCATTAAAAACTTTTTCATGCTTTATCTGAAACGCTTCTAGCGTATGTTGGTTTACCTAAAACCTTTAAATATTACCGGAACATTTACTTATTAATAGTGATGTGGAATGTGTTAGTCGGTCTCCTTTCTCCTTTAGGGTTAGAAGACCCTAGCGAATTTTGAATCCTTTTTCAGAGGAGAAGGCAACAATTCTGCATCACTACATGTGTACTTGGAATAAACTCAACTTGTAGGGTGGGTAAGCGTTGTCGGAAAACATAAACATTGAGAAATTGATGCAAACTGTTGGTGAGCTCACTGCGGAAAAGGGCCAGGAAGTGACGCTGAACATTTTCAACAATGCGGTGATTTTTGGCTCTCTTCTCTCAGCTCTGGAAAATATGGGTATACCTACCACGCTAACTTCACGCCGCACAGCCGATGTTTTGAAGGGAGTACTAAGGATAGTTGACAGGGTGCTTTTGGGCAGGGAGCCCGCCTCCTGTCTGGAGGGGCTTCCCAAGGACTTCATGGATGCAGTGAAAAATAGCAGATTTGTGGAAAACGTGGAAGTGAGTTTGAAGGATAATACCATGACCGGGACATTGTCCGGCTGCATGTATTTGGGTTTTGGAAAAATAGCTAAAGACCTACTGGGATATAAGGGATGCCCCATTTGCGCCCTAGCCGTGGTAGGTGCCGGCACCGTGGAAGCTCTAGGCTTCGGACAGGTAACGGACATGAGTGTCACCACTGAGGGAAAAACCTGCTACTTGAAAATGAAAATCGAACCTAAATAGGAATAGGATTTTCATCTTCCATCTCCTTATTTTTTTAAACCCTCCTTTAAAAATTACTATTATAAATATGTTCTTTAAGAGTAAAATTTATATAAGCCATATAGAATATCAAATAAAAAAGGGCAAATAAAAGAAAACAATAAAGAATAATGTGGAGGAATTTCCCCTTCTTTTTTTGAGAAAGGGGGAAGGTATAATATCAAATAGAAACTTGCGTTTAATACCCTTTCTTGGAGGGATGAAAAATAAGCCTTAAGCAAATTCGGGAAGAAACCAAAACTGAAAAAACTACCGAAAAGCCCACCCGAGTAGTAATTGATAGAGTCATTGTGGAGAAACCCAGCTTCGAAACCCTTTTTGAACCAATCAAAATCGGCGACATTGAACTCAGCAACAGGTTAGCAATGGCCCCCATGGATATGCTCTTCTCAACCCACGACGGTTTTGTAACAGAACAAAGCATAGCCTGGTACACGCGGAGAGCAAAGGGCGGCTTTGGACTAATAATAACCGAAGCCATATTCGCAACCAAAATGTCTTACCAATTCAACTTCTACAAAAACTTTTGCCTATACAATGACCTCTACACCTCCAGCTTAAACACCCTAGTGGAGGCAGTACACAGTTTCGGAGCAAAAATATTCGCACAGCTAACTATAGGCCTGGGACGACAGGGACGCTCTCTAGACGGCACACCAGCATACGCCCCCTCACCAATTCCCTACGAAGTGTCCGCCGAAATGCTGCCAGAAACACTAAAGCCTATGCTGGGCAGCCCCGAATTGGAAAAATACATGAAGGGAAGGACCCCCAGAGAAATGACAGTCGAAGAAATACAAAGCGAGCAGGAGCGCTACGTTGAAGCGTGCTTGAGGGCAATAACCGCCGGATTCGACGGAATAGAAATACACGCGCCCCACGGATACCTCTTACACCAGTTCCTCTCCCCACGCTCAAACAAGAGAACTGACCAGTACGGTGGATCACTGGAGAACCGAATGAGGTTCCTGGTAGAAATAGCTGAACGCACACTGGAAAAGGTGAAAAACGTAATACCTGTAGGTGTGAGGATGAGCGCCGCCGAACACATGCCAGGGGGACTAACTTTAGACGAGGTGAAGGCCGTCGCCAAGAAGCTGGAGGACATGGGAATCTCATACTTCAACATATCTGATGGATGCTACGAGGCCCTCAAATACTTCCTTCCAGAAAGCATAGAACATGTCAAAAACCACATACTGAAAGAGGCAGCAGAACTCAAAAGCGTCCTAGACATTCCCATAATGACCCCATCAATAAACGATCCAGCCCTCGCAGAGCAGGCAGTCCGTGAAGGAATAACAGACATAGTTGAACTCGGCAGGCAGTCAATTGCAGACCCAGACTGGCCCAACAAGGTTAAACAGGGAAAAACAGATGAAATAAGAAAATGCACCCGATGCCTGCAGTGCCTAATGAGGATGATGTCAGGATTGCAGCCCAGGTGTGCTGTTAACCCCGAGGTGGGATTTGAAAGATACGACCAAACACTATTCCCGAAGAGGAGAAAGGGAGCGGTGCTACCTGACTCCCTCGTCAAGTGGTCGCTGGCCCAAATCATGCAAGTCTCAAAGTGAAGTGGAAAACATTCACAACCCTTTTTAGGGATATAAGGCGGCTACCGGCGAAAGGAACCCGCCCCTTATTTTCTACTTCCCACTCCAAGGGAAAGTTGATACTCAATAAACTGTCGGCGGGAGAGCTAATTTTGCTCGTGGGGGCGACAGCTAGTAGGATTCTTCAGTTAGTTTCGGTTTTCGGAGAGTAAAAATGAGAGGTGGAACCTGGGCGTGACGATTTATTTTTTCTTGCTCTTCTTTTCCATGTAGCGTTGGAATAGGGTTGCCATGTCTTCTGTTCTCACACAGATGTCCTGGGCCAGTATGGAGTACTCTAGGACACTTTCCAAGTCTATTTCCATGGATTTGTTGGCAATTTTTTTGGCTAAACCCACAGCTATTAAACCATTGTCCTTAATCTCGTTAGCCATCTCCAAAGCTGCGTCCATTAGTTTATCGGCGGGCACCACCTTGTTCACAAGACCTATTCTTTCAGCCTCCCTTGCATCTATGATTCTGCCCGTGAAGATTAGTTCTTTTGCTCTCCCCAGACCCACTATTCTGGGAAGCCTCTGAGCTCCGCCTAGATCTGGAACCAGCCCAAAACATACTTCTGGAACACCCATTCTGGCGTTCTCCGCAGCAATTCTTATGTCGCAGCACAAAGCCATCTCTAAACCCGCACCGATAGCTGCCCCGTTGATGGCGGCTATCACGGGCTTCTCCATACTTTCCAGTAGTCCATAGTTTACCTGGCTCTTCTTCAAAATGTCTCGAAACATTCGGGAGGATGCGCCACCCAGCGCCCCCATAGAAGAGAAGTCTATGCCCGCCGAAAAGACTGGGCCTGCCCCCGTGAGAATTACTACTTTCACTTCGTTATCGTCAGAAACGATGCGAGCAGCCTCACCTATATCTCTAAACATTTCGGCGCTAATGGCGTTCCTTTTGTCCGGCCTATTCAGAATAATTTTGCCAATACCATCCTGCTTCTCAATTTTGATAGTTTCCAGATCCATAAGATTCCTCCAACAACTAAATCGATGAAACGGTAATATAATAAACATGTTGTTAAATTTTTTGATAGCATATAGTTAGTCGGCGAATGCAAGATAACCAAAATTTTCCATTCACATCTAGAAGGCGCAAAAAAACTAAATGATAACGTTCTTTGTCCAACAAAATTTCCCAATATCACAGTCCAATCATAGCTTCATAAAAATAAAAACTGCCAATAACTCTATTTGCGGGAGGGGGTTCCCAAATTTTTGTTTGCCCACCTGTGGGTTTCCAAGGTTTTAAAGAAAGGGCATTTTAGATGGGGTATGCTCCGCAGGTTCTGCAATAGGTTGAGCCGCTTTTAACATTGGAGTGGCATTTGGGACAGGTTTTTTCTTCGGGATTTTTTGGTGAGGGAACGCCAACCTCACGGCGAAATATTTCGTAGTAGAATAGGTGCTCCTTGTCCCGAACTTCTACTCCGTCCACTTCCTGATAATTCCTCTTTTTTTCCTCAAACTCTTTGTCGCCGACTAGCTGGCTGAAAATTTTAGGTAGACAACTTGTACCAGCGCCCTGCTCAATGGGTGTTTTAATTCTCCAAACAATGTTGGGGGGAAGGATTTCCTCAAAGGCTTTTCTCAGAATCCACTTCCCATAAACACTACCATTTACACGCCTCACCTTAAGACCCGGCTCTATCTGCTTTGCAAAATTTTGGAATTCCTCATCTAGAAAGGGCAACTTTACATCCAATCCTAAATAGGACCCAATATCTATGGATGAAAAATGCATATTTTCCCACATTTTCGCCAGCTCACGCTGCAGCTCCTCACCAGAGTGTTTAAAGAGGAAGCTGTAGCCCGCAAAAAGCTCATCCGCCCCATCTCCGGTAAAAACGTTTTTCAAACCCACACTCCTCGCCACCTTTAAAGCCACCAGAATAACCACACTGTTACGTATCTCCATGGGGTCAAAGGAATTCAGAACCCGAACAGCAACGGGAAGCTCAGATAAAAGCTCCTCCCAACCCAAGTAGTGAACCGTATGTTCAATTTCAAGCTTCTCCGCCATCAGCCTAGCATAAGCAACATCCGGCGCGAAGGCCTCCCTGAAAGCCACCGTAACCCCTTTCAACCTCTGATACCCAGAAGCCACCTGTGCAACTATGGAGGTGTCCAAGCCCCCAGAAAGCAATATGCCTTCAGCAGGGTTTCTCCTCACAGACTCCTCCAGTAAACGCCTAAGCCTAAAACAAATTTCCCTAATCTCCAACTCCGATGCCCCTCAACAAAATTTATTATCTGCTATGAAAACATGTTTTCCTTCTTTGCCATGAAAAAGCTTTTCGCTTCAGTTGGCGAGGGGACTGACCAGGTAGCCGGCGTTCCTCAAGATCTCAGCCATGTCCTCCAAGGAGAGACCACTCGTAT
>JAHAWU010000139.1 GCA_018383815.1 Candidatus Jordarchaeia archaeon
ACTGCATTCTAAGCAACAATGGAGAAGTAAAACTGTCAAAAGGAGTTAAAGAAATTCTAATCAAAGATAACCACGTCGTAGGAGTAAAAACTCTTAATGGCGAAATCTTCAAATCCCACTGGGTAATATCCAACGCTGACTATAAGAAAACCTTCCTAGAACTAGTAAACCCCCATAGTCTTCCTCAACAATTTTTAAGCAGAGTTAAAAGCTACACCATGTCAGGCTCCGAACTCTGCGTATACTTGGGAGTGGAACCCCAAAAAATCAATCTAAGCAAAATGAGAGCACAACACGTCTTCTACAGAAAAGAAATCAAATTCCCGGAAAAATTTGACCCCGAAGATTTTGATAACCGCGAAATAGAAATATGCTTGTGGTCCAGCAACGCACCAGACTCAGCTCCACCCGGAAAGGCTACCCTCATTCTACGAGTCGGTTTTCCTTACGACCACTTTTCCATATGGAGAACAGGAGAAAAGAAAAGAAAAGAAGGATACCTCGGATATAAGAAAAAATTAGCAGATAAGTTAATACACACCGTGGAAAGCCTGTTACCCGGGCTATCAAACTCCATTGAGAAAATGGAAATAGCCACACCCCTAACCTATCAAGACTGGGGAAACCGATACCAAGGCTCCATCGCCGGCTGGTCATGGAACATTAAAGAACAAAACAAAATCGGAAAGAAACTACTAATAGAAACCCCTATCCCCAACCTTCTAGTAGCAGGCATCTCCTCAGCCCGTGAACTATTCCTAGGAGGCTACCCCACATCCATGTACACCGGCAAACTAGCAGCCAACCACATACTTGAAAAAGGCCAATAAACCTGTTTTAATAGAATAGGGAAACAGCAACTTCACTTTTTTTCTAATATTGGAATAACACATAGGAAAGTGAAAACTTCTCCACCCAGATTCTCATATCCATGTTTCTCGTAGGGCGGAACAAACAGAACATCCCCAGGGCCAGCTACGAACTCCTCACCCCCATCATTAAAAATTCTAGCATTCCCAGCCAACACATAAATTTCGTGCTCCTCCGGATGGTTATGCAACCCTATATGCCCTCCGGGCTTTATTTCAAAACGCCGCATAGCGTACCTCAAGGCTCCATCCTTCTCGGTGATAAGCCAACGTATGGTTGCCCCAGTGGAACCCGCCACTGTAACATTCTCTTCCGCAACATCACGAAAATTCTTTTTAAGCATAACAACTACACACCACAATTAAGACTAAATACATATACCTTTTATGATTAAAAGGTACACCACTATTTTTAAATAAATATTCCAATGCCTTCAAAGAAAATAATCAGAAGTGAGGACATTGAATAGTACTAAAGACATCAGCGACGTCACTTATTTCGTTAATTTGATAAATTGTAATGAGAGACTAGAGGAATTTGAAGGACAGCATTTGACACCTCCCGCGACTAGAAATCGGGGCTTTCTCGCCAACAGATTTATAAAAATAGTATACTTGTACGCCTATCAGCTTCTGGGAGGTAGACGTCTGAAAAATTTTAGAATGTAAAACTGCAGTTTAAGTTATTGCACATATCTAAGACTCTTCCCTTGAATTGTGAGTAGTATCTTTCTGGTTTTTCCATCACTTCAATAAAGCGTGGAAGAATCTCTGGTTCATATTTCTCCATAGCTGCGATAATGGGTTTCCAGTTCCCGCATTTAATATTCAGCGTATCGAAAAACAGGTATCTCACATTGCAACGCTCAGCATTCTCCAGTATACTTTCCATGTCCCTATCAGTGATTAGGGGAATAACTGGCGCAACAAAAACATACGTGTCGACATCATTCCTGTTTAGGGTTTCTAGGGCATGGAATCTTTTTTCAATGCTGGGCGCTCCGGGCTCAAAGATTCTCCTAAACTCCTCGTCGAAGTGGGAGATGGAGAATCCTACCTCAACATTTTTTATTTTCTTGATGATGTCCAAATCCCTCACTATTAGGTCCGACTTGGTTAAAATGTCAACTTTAAAATTGTTGTGTTTGGAGATTACCTGCAAAATTTTCCTAGTAATCTCATATTTTCTCTCCAGTTCCTGGTAGGGATCGCAGACACTACTTAAAAGAACCGTTCCTGACATGTTACCCTTAATTTCCTTCATTAATACTGTGGGGGCATTAATTTTTACATGGACAAATTTTCCCCAAGGCTGCCTAGTCTTAGCGTACCTCAACATGAAGCGGGCGTAACAGTATGCGCAGCCATGCGAACAGCCAGTATAGGGATTAATGGAATAGTCCACACTACCTATTCCGCTTCTACTCAAAATTCCCTTACAGAAAACTTCTCTTACTTCCTCTACCAAGGTTAAAACCCTAAAAAGTCAGTTAATAAACGCTGCTTCCTAACTTCAGACAATACCCCACTTACCTGCAGCCAATGTTTCATACCAATACGAAGCCGAGTTTTAACATGTTGAAGGGCGTCCTCCAATGTTTGAAACTTGACCGGCTCCTTTCTCAAAGCATTCCTCACGCATTCCCTAACCAGCCACACCCCCAAGGGCATCAAATTCCCGGGAAGAGTTTCTCGGAAAATAACCACAGATGCCTGTCTCCTTTCCCGAAGAAGATGCTCCGTAACCGCAAGTCTAGCCGCGTAGTAGCATCCCCCTATACTGGCATAAGTGGTCCTGCCCCAATATGGCTCCCAATCCGCAGCCATACCCACATGTTCCCTATCAGGGTTCCACAAAGTGCCCGGAAACCAAGCTTCTATCAACTCGTAGCTCCAAGGCCTCGGCATCATAAGCACAACAAACCTGTTATCAAGATAATCAGTCTCATACACCAAATAATCATTAACCAGCGGAAAACCCTTCACATTTTCCCTCAAAAATTTGGAAATACCACTATCCACCGCAGTAATACTCCACCTGGTGGGCACCAATTTCCGATTATCTTTAACCCCCATGGCACCGACACTCAGAATCCGCTGTATCCTAGTCACAGGCAACCCCTTCTCATAGAGCATCAACATCCCATCGAGGGCCTTGAGATCAGTGTCAAAATACACCTTATCCACAATTTTTGGCACCTTCAAAGACCCAATGTTAATGTTCTCAAGAGGCGCTGAGGGACCCATAGGCTGCACTTCACTGGATAGCAAAAGGCGATGCTTAGGCTTCTTCTTCAATATAACCTCGGCGTCCACAGGCTCACCAGCAAGAGCCAGTTCCCGAGTATCCCTCAGCAACTTATTATCCGAATTGGCATCCCTAACATCTGTGATGAACATGCCCCTCACAAGTTTACATCTAAAACCAATTATATCCTCCACATCCTTCCCATACCACAGCTCAGGAACATCATAAATACTCGTGTCTCCCCTCTCCGGAGGAACCATTGGGCCAGCATAAACATAAGGATACCCCCTCCTACCCACAAAGGCACTCGGTGGAGAATCCCCAACCAGCTGAGTTCCATCAAAACTCTTAGAAACACTAACATAACTATAAAAACGCTCAAGAAGGGGGCACTTCTTTTTTCCACACAACATCCTTGTACCCCTACACAGAAGACAGACAGACTGTTTAGGCACAGAATAATCAATAAGTTCCGGGTTGAACTCCAAAGCAGTAGAATAATCCTCAATCAAATGATCAATCCAAGGAATCCTTTTTTTAACCTGCTTCACAAATTTTTTAGATAACTGTTTATCCAACTATCCTCCATCCATAAAGAAATCAATAATTTAAAAGACCAAATGGCCTTTAAGGAAGACCTCCAGAGCCCGTTACCAGTATCTTAAATTTCAATAAGATTCAAAGCATTTATTTCTTACTACACCTTCCAAGGGTTATGTAGAATGGTTCGGTTACGCCTCAAAAAGGGGCTTTTATAAAGCTCCTTTCGCAATTTAGAGCCTCATGAGGGAAACGGAACCAAATAAATCTACATCGCCCCTTCCAAGAAAAAGTGCCCAAAGGAGAAATTCGCGGTAAAAGAAAAAGGAAAGATTAATGGGAATATTTTTCTACAAGCTGATATTTGAGAATTTTTCCAGTAGCAGTTCTTGGTATCGTCTCACTTATTATTATCTTCTTAGGTATTTTGAAGTCCGCGATTTTACCTTTGCAGAATTCCATCACCTCTTTTTCATCTACTCGAGTTCCCGGTTTGGGTGTTATGACTGCGGTGACCTTTTTGCCCAATACTCTATCTGGTAACCCTATGACTGCACAGTCTTGAACTTTAGGATTCTGTCTAAGTAAGTCTTCCACCTCTGGTGCAAAAATTCTGTCTGTACCGCTAATGATTAGATCCTCAACCCTTCCCACAATATACAAGTGTCCATCCTTATCAAATCTGCCGAGGTCTCCCATGTGGAACCATCCGTTCCGCATGGCCTCTTTGGTTTTCTCGGGATTCTTAAAGTAGTTGGCATTCAGTGCCGGAGACCTACAGATAATCTCACCGATCTCCCCTATTGGAACATCCTTATCGTTCTCGTCCACTAATCGTAGCTCAACGCCGAATGCGGGTGTGCCCACAGATGTGGGGTGGGTCCTTTTCATTTCAGGATTGCAGTAAACCAGTACAGAGCTCTCGGTATTTCCATAATACTCCGCTATATTCTTGGTGAAATATTTTTGAGTGGCTTCTCTTACCTCAGTAGTTAGTGGAGCTGCTGCATATACGATGGTTTTAAGTGAGCTCATATCATACTTGTCAAAGTTGGGGACCATCATGAGGAGATTCGTTATTACTGGAACGAAGTTGACGAAGTTGACCTTCTCTTTCTCAATGTTTTCGAGTATACTCTTGGGATCGATTTCCGTTATGACATTTTTACAGCCTATAGTAACTCCCGCCAGCACTGTCACCCATCCTACACGGTGAAACAGTGGGAAAACAGTCATTATAACCCAGCTGGAGTCAAGGCCCACCTCCATTGCCACCTGCGAGACTGCCATAAGATTGTTATAGTGTGTCATTATCGAAGCCTTGGGCAGCCCCGTGGTACCAGAAGTATAGTTCATATACTGTCCATCATCTTGGAAGATATCAACTTTCGGCTCTTCAGTTGAGTGACCCGTTGCTAATTCTTCATAGGGGATGGTGTCTTCGACCTCTCCTTCTCCAATGTATATGTAGTTTTTAACAGACTTCAATTTTGGACGCAAATTTTTAACCAAATCTTTAAACTCACTACCGTAAATTAGAGCTTTTGCTCCACACTGATTAATAAGCTGCTCAATATCTTTCGGGGCAAGTCTGTAGTTTTGAGGAGCAGCAATTGCTCCAATCTTTGCTAACGCAAAGTAGGTTTCCACAAATTCCACACAGTTCATAAGAATTATTGCCACAAAGTCTCCCTTCCTGATTCCCAGCCCCGTCAACCCATGGGCTAAACTATTAGCCCGGTTGTTAAGCACCTTGAATGTAACGCGCTTACCCTTACAGACCACTGCCTCCTTATCGGGATATCTCCAGGTGGCTCTAACCAACTGGTTGCCTACACTTAAACGGTTATTTCCCAAATCAATACTCATAGCGAAACCTCCACTCTCCTCCTCTAAAAAATTAATTATTTGAGTTTCTTATTTTGGAACATACCTGTATTAAAAATTCCCTATCCCTCAATGCCTCTCCGAATCTTTGAATAAACTATTAATAAAATATAATAAAAATTATAATAAACTCCAAAAACCATCCCTCATAGTTATAAAATATTAAATATAGATGGATTTCTAAGTGGTTTGCGACTTTGCCCATTTGCGTTGAATATCGTCCAATATAAACATATTTTCAAAAAACTACGCTTTCATCCCTCAATTCAGAAATTCATTTGTCAACTTGCTCGGATAAAAATTTCCCAAAAAGTGTCTGAATAGGATGGAGAGGATATAAAAATGTGGTTCCGGTATGTGTAGCGATAATATGCACTTCTGAATCAGAAAATTGTAGTTTCTTAATTTACGGTGTCGCTACCGATAGTTCTTTTTCTTCGTTTCTACTTCTTTAGTCTTTCTGGTAGTCTGAATGATATTTTGCTGGTTTTTTTACCATAGTCCAGTATTGCTTCCATGAATTTTAACGCTGCTATAACGGGATCTATTACCGGAACTCCCAATTCTTTCTCGAGCTTCTTGTCTAGTTCCGCAAATCCGGCACAGCCTAGCAAAATAACCTCTGCTCCATCCTGCAGAATGGCTTTAGTTCCCTCCTCTTTAAGTATCTCCAGCGTTTTATTAATGTCTTTATCAATATCTAATACACCCAATCCTATACCTCTAGCCGACGCGAACCTGGCCTCTAACCCATATCTCCGGACAAACTCCGCCAAGACATAGGTTATATCCCATCTGGGCGCAGGCAGGAGCATGGAGAATCTGCGTCCCAACATACAGGCCATGTGCATGGAGGCCTCACCAATGCCTATAACTGGTTTATCGGTCAAATCCCGAGCAGCATAGAGACCAGTATCCAAAAAGCAAGCAATTATGAATCCATCGTAGCCGTCCTCTATTCCCTTCTTTATTTCTTCTAGAACTCCGGGAACTGCTAAGGCTTCATCATAAGATCCCTCGATAGCATCTGGTCCTTTTTCGGGACTAACAGCTATAACTTCTGTGTCTGATCTGGCGTGGGCTTTAGCCACCCTTTCTATGCGTTTTGTTCCCTCCAAATGCGTATTGGGGTTAATAATTTTTATTCTCATAATTCACCGCCTTTTTTCATTATCTTTATTTTAATATATATAAAAAATATTGTAACTTTTTAATAAAAAAGCTTAACTATTCATTAGAAATTTCTTTAACTTTTCAACAATTTCCTATCACCCTTCCTCCGAAAACATCTTTACTAGTTGAAACTTTATGGCTTTTCCAGTGGGGGTCCTTGGAATAGCGTCTATTGTTTTCACCTTTTTAGGTATCTTGAAATCCGCTAATTTACCCTTGCAATGCTCTATTATTTCCTTCTCATCTATCTTTTCTCCGGGCTTGGGGGTTACCACAGCGGTAACCACTTTGCCTAAGAGCTTGTCTGGTAATCCTATTACTGCGCATTGCCCGACTTTGGGGTGGTTCTGGATTACTTCTTCCACTTCTGGGGCGAAGATTTTGTCCACTCCACTGATAATCATATCCTCGACTCTGCCCACAACGTATAGATGTCGTTCTTCATCAAATCTTCCCAAATCACCAGTGTGGAACCATCCACCACGCATATCCCTTTTTGCTTTTTCGGGATTATTGAAATAGTTAGCGTTTAGAGCTGGAGACCTTATAATAATTTCTCCTATTTCCCCTAGGGGTACATCCTGATCCTTCTCATCCACCAGCCTTAATTCCACTCCGAACGCTGGAGTTCCCAGAGAGGTCGGTTTCCTCTTCTTTACTTCAGAATTACAATATGTAATTAGGGAAGTCTCTGTAGAGCCATAATACTCAGAGATTTTGGGTGCAAAGTACTTGTAGGTAGCCTCTCGGATCTCGGAAGTTAGAGGCATCCCCGCATATATGATGAGTTCCATAGAACTGGTGTCATATTTTTCAAATTCTGGAACCAGCATTAAAAGATTCGTTATTACCGGTACAAAATTCACCATGTTCACTTTCTCTTGCTGGATTGCCTCCAGTATTGCTTTGGGATCAATTTCTGTGATAACATTCTTACATCCGCAGCTAACAGCCGTAAGAGTGGTGGTCCACCCCACTCTGTTGAATAGTGGAAGAACGGTCATGAAAACCTTATCTGACGTTAACCCAATTTCAAGTAAAATCTGCATAACCACTGCAAGATTGTTGAAATGAGTCATTATGGATGCCTTAGGTAAACCCGTGGTGCCCGAAGTAGTATTCATGAATTGACCATCGTCTTGAAAAACATCAACCTTCGGCTCGTCTGTAGAGTATCCGGTAGCCAAATCCTCATATAGAATAGCGTCTTGAACAGCCTCTCCTCCAACGCTAATATAATTCTTCACAGTTCCAATTTTTGGGCGCAAATCTTTAACCAAATCTTTGAACTCTTGACCAAAAATTATTGCTCTAGCCTTACACTGATTAATTAGTTGAACGAGATCATTCGGGGTCAACCTATAGTTCAATGGGGCGATGATTGCCCCCATCTTTGCCAACGCGAAATAAGTCTCAACGTACTCGGCACAATTCATCATTAAAGCAGAAACAAAATCTCCCTTCTTTACACCCAGCTCCATGATTCCATGAGCCAAACTATTAGCCCTAGAATTCAATTCCTTGAAGGTTAACCTTTTTCCCTTGCAGACCACTGCCTCCTTATCAGGATATCTCCAGGCGGCCCTAACCAACTGGTTGCCAACATTTAATCTGTTATTACCCAAATCAATACTCATACCGTAACCTTCCTTCTCTTTTGCTCATAAAGAATTCATAACATTGCTAACTTTTTAAACATCTATATAAGATTTTTTTAAAAAAATACAACTCTAAAAAATTATCATTACAGTTAGTATGAAGAAAAAAATAACAAAAAACATAGCTTTTCTGGACTAAACAAAAATAGTGTCACAAGCCCCCTTTTCATTAAGCGAAATGAGTTTATAGAATCATCTATAAACTACGCACGCATTTTGGAAAAAATTGCATTCCCCATGAAAAATATTTTTTGTACTTTATCTAAAACGCTAAGCGTGTGACTGTTTACCAATAATTATTGAAATGGGTGAGGATGGATACTATATTGTAAGCTGTCCTCTGTTTAAAGGTTGCCATTCTTACGACGAAGCCGTAGACAAGCTTCGGAAAATATTCGAGAAGTAATAGATATATGCCTCAAGGAAACTAATTTTGAATCACTTAATAAGTTTATAGGATTTAGAGAACTGGAAGTAATCTTATATATCTAAGCTTCCTGCAATTAAGGGGACGAAAGTTAATAAAATTATGAGTTTTTGCAAGTCAAAAATTAGTGTAATGGTGGGGAAGCACTTTTGCCGTTTGTAACAGTTTCAAAATAAGTGGACTTAAATAGTCAAAAACCCAAAAAATAGGGAGAAACTAGCCAAAAACCCAAAAAAGAGGAGCCACAAAGGCGAAAAGTTGTGATGAAGACCTACACCCTCCCCCACAACCACCACCTTCAACCCTTTCTCAGAGCCTACCTCACCATGCTCAACCTCATGATCACAGACATCTGGAACCACATCCCGTGGAGGGAGAAACCAGTAAGGGGCAAGAAGCAGAAACGCCTCCTCCCCACCATCCCCAGCTACGCCTTCAAGAAAAAGATGAAGGAAAAACACCTCGAGAAGTGGGAGTACGCCCGGCACTGGGTGGACTCATAAAAACCGCATTCTCCACCATAAACTCCCGGAGGAGAAACTACACCAAAGGAAAAAGAAAAAGAAGAAAACCCGTGGTCAGGCGCCCCTTCGCAAGGGTGAAACAAACACTCATGAAGATAAGCGGGGAGAAGCTACGCATAACCATAAAACCCCACCAGCACGTAACCATCAACCTCTCCCGAAGACACTTCAAAATAAGGGGAAGAATAGGGGAGCCCATACTAACACCCACAAAAATCCACACACCCCTGGAGACCAACCCCCCAAAAGAGTTTGCGGACGCAATAGGCTGGGACTCAAACCTGCACTCCCGGTAGTCATTCAGTAAAGTATTTGGCTATTGATATGTTGAATTTGTAGTTTCTTTCTTCGAAGAACTCCTTTATTGTCTGGGTAACCTCCTCCACTGTGAAGAAGAGGCGGTTGGCGAGGTA
>JAHAWU010000022.1:0-31311 GCA_018383815.1 Candidatus Jordarchaeia archaeon
CTCCAGGTTTTCTAGGTTTAAGTTTTGAATGACTTCTTCAGCTTTCATAAAAATACATTGGCAGTACCTAACTTTGTAGTTTACCTAAATAACATACATATTACATTGCGCCCTTTAAAAGTATGGAAATCTTTGAATCCTCCTTCCTTTCTGTTATCTCGTTGTATCTTCTGGTATTTTAATGTGATTACTATGTTGTTGAAAAGTAGGAAGAGGAAAATTGGAGGATTGTTCTTATTTTGCCTCGTTTATGGAGATGGTTATTTGTTCATCTTTTATTTTCCATTTCTTCTGGTAGCCTTTTGTTTTGCCTTTCCCTTGTTTTAGAATAGTTGCTAGTGTTTCCTCTCTGATGTAATCGCTGTTTTCTTCTATTTCTTGGAACATTTTTTCGCTGCAGTCTATGTATACTTCGATTCTCTGCATATAGTCTAGGTTCATCTCTTTTCTCATAGTTTGTATTCTCCTCACTATTTCTCTAGCCAGGGCTTCTTGTGCCAACTCGGAGGTAATTACGGTGTTAAGAAATACCTTTACGCGGCCAGCCTGCCCCATCACGTAATTCTCTTTTTCAAGAGTTTCAACTTCCACTTCTTCGCTAGTTAGTTCCACTTGGTCGCCGCCAACGAAAAGTGTGAGCTTGTTCTGTTCTGCCAGCTTCTGCGCAGCTTCCTTAGGATCCAGTCTCCCTAATTCTTGGACTATTTTTGGTGCGAGGTTCTTAAACTTTGGCCCGATGTTTTTGTAGTTGGGTTTAAGCTTGTAGGTCACATAGTTGGAATCGTCAGTTTCATATTTGACATTTTTAACGTTAAGCTCATCCTTTAATACATGTTCCAAGGGTTTTACGTACTCCAATTTTTCGGAATCTGCCACTACCACCAGTTCTTGGAGGGGGTGTCTGAGCTTTATGTTTTTAGTAGCTCTGGCGGCGCGTCCTGCACTTGAAATTTCAATGGCTAAACCCATACTTTTCTCTAGTTCATCATCGAAGAGTTCCTCCCTGAACTCTGGAAAATCTGTCATATGTACACTTTCGGGAGCCGCAACGTTTCCTTTGGAGAGGTTTTGGTACATGGCCTCAGATATTAGTGGTATGAATGGTGCTAGGAGTCTCACAGTTTTTTCCAGTGCTTCAAAGAGGGTGTGGTAGGCGGCAATTTTGTCCTCATCCATTTCCGCCCTCCAGAATCTTCTCCTAGACCTTCTAATATACCAGTTGCTTAACTCGTCCACCACAAACTTATCAATTGCTCTGGCAGCGGTGTGAATCATATAGTTCTTCATACTTGAGTCCACAGTTTTGATAACGTGGTTCAGCCTGCTTTTAAGCCACCTATCCAAAATGTTCTGTGAATCCTTCCTATTGAACTTATCATCATAAGGATTAAACTCGTCTATATTTGAATTGGTCACATAGAAGTAATAAACGTTCCAGAGAGTGTTCAGGAAATGGTTTCTGGTTTCAATAACCATTTTTTCACTGAATCTTTTAGGCGCCCAGGGTGGGCTGGACACAAAGAAGTACCAGCGCATTGCATCCGCGCCCTCATTTGTAAATATTAAATTCGGGTCAACAACGTTTCCCTTAGATTTACTCATTTTGTGCCCGTGCTCGTCTAAAACGTGGCCTAGGGAAACCACATTTTGATACGCGTGGCTGTCGAAAACAGCAGTTCCCACAGCGTGCAAGCTGAAGAACCAGCCCCGAGTCTGATCAATGGCTTCTGTAATGAATGTCACTGGGAAAGTTTTCTCAAAAAATTCTTTGTTTTCAAATGGGTAGTGATGCTCCGCAAACGATGCGGCACCAGAATCGTACCAGCAGTCAATCACATAAGGCTCCCTCTTCATATTTGCACCGCACTCAGGACAGGCAAAGGTAATCTGGTCTACGTATGGTCTATGGGGGTCAAAATCCTTGGGTAGGGGGCCTGCATAGTCTTCCAATTCTTTGAAGCTTCCCACACAAACATAGTGTTTATTTTCACACTTCCATATGGGAAGGGGGGTCCCCCAATATCGGTTGCGGCTTAGGGCCCAGTCCTTGCCCTCCTCGAGGAAGTTGCCGAAGCGTCCATGCTTAAGGTGCCGAGGATACCAGTTTATCTTCTCATTGTTCCGGAGCAGATTCTCCCGTAGAGCACTCAACTTAATATACCAGGTTTCAATAGCATAATAGAGAAGAGGGGTGTCGCAGCGCCAGCAGAAGGGATAAGCGTGTTCCAAAACACCCTCGCGGAAGAGTAGTCCTTTCTCTCTTAAAGCTTCAATTATCTTTTTATCCGCATCCTTAACCTTCATGCCGGCAAAGGGTTTGGCCTCATCCTTTATGCGGCCTGCTTCGTCAACCAATTGTATAATTGCCAAATCATATTTTTTGGCAACCTCAAAGTCTTCAGCGCCAAAAGCCGGAGCCATATGTACAATGCCGGTACCCTCAGTGAGGGTGACAAAATCGGCCAAAACCACAACAAAAGCCTTCTTCTCTGGCTTAACGAAATCAAACAGTGGCCAATATTCTAAGCCCTCCAATTCCTTACCCTTAAACTCCCGAATAATCTTATAGTTGCCCTCTAGAACCATTTGGAGAGCTTTAGCTAAAATCAGTCGCTCACCTTTATACTCCACCAAAATATAGTCATAATCTGGATGAACTGCCAAAGCCACATTAGAAAGCAGGGTCCAGGGCGTAGTGGTCCAAGCCAAAAAGTAAGTGTTATCCTCCCCCAGCAGTTTAAACTTGATGTGAATGGAGGGATCCTTAACGTCCTTGTAGCCACCTAAAGCCACTTCATGTGCGCTTAAAGGAGTGCCACAACGAGGACAATACAATACCACATAGTAATCGCGATACAGGTTGCCCTTGTTCCAAATCTGCTTCAAAGACCACCAAACAGACTCAATAAAATACGGCTCAAGTGTAACATAGGGATTATCCATATCCATCCAAGTGGCTACACGCTCCGTCATTCTAACCCATTCTTTCTCGTAGCGGAAAACACTCTCCTTACACTTCTCATTAAACTTCGCAACACCGTACTCCTCAATTTCCTTCTTGCTATTCAAGCCCAGAGCCTTTTCAACCTCAAGCTCCACCGGAAGACCATGAGTATCCCACCCCGCCCGCCGAGGGTTTACATATTCGCCCTTCATTGTCCTATATCTCATAACTACATCTTTTACTGCTCTGGTTAAAACGTGGCCTACGTGGGGCAGTCCATTTGCTGTGGGCGGGCCCTCAAGGAAAACGAACCATCCCTTATTGTTTTTTTCCCGGTATTGTTGGGTTTTTTGGAATATCTTGTTTTGCTTCCAGAATTTTAGGATTTCCTCCTCGATTTTTGGATAATCAGGTGTAGTTTCAACGTCCTTATAGAGGGGCATACTTTTCACTTCCAACACAAGATTTTTCTGCTATCACTAGAAGATTGTTAAAAAATGGTTTATTCTGAAAAATTTTGTCATAATACTTTTTACAAGGAATTTTTTGGGAAACTAGTTCCCCAGAAATAATTTTGTGTAAGTTATTAAAAGTTTTCAACGGAAGGCTTAGCCTTTCCACAGTTGAGAAGTAGTTTTGCCTTTTAGCTGTCAAATTTGGCGGCGATACACTTCCGTTGACCTCCATAACAGTAAGAAAAAAACAAGGAGAATATTTAAATCTTTTCTGATTTAGTCTTCTCCCCAAACTTTCTTTTGTCTACCCCTTTAGACAGGATGTGCATACATACTGATTAAGAGGCCATGCAAATAGCAAACTGAATATGATAAAGACCGCTAAGAATAGCGATAACTACGTAGAAATTCACATATTCGAGGGTTTCCTAAAAATATTTAAAGACCCTATTTCTGTATTGTCTGGAACGTGGAAGCATACGAGGGTTTGTGTGATGCCTGTAAGCATACGTGGTTTTCCCATTATTCTGTAGATATTCTAAACAGCACATCGAGGAGTATGATCGTTTAGATTTGTGTTAGATTAGAAAACGTTAATAATTCGGGTTGGCGCATTTATTTTTAAAGAGCGTAGTCCCCAGTTTGGTATGTAAACTATAGGATGTTTAGTTTATAATTGTGGAGGAGCCAAGACCCGATGGCGCAAGGAGACCATACAGATTATGACCGTTTATTGAATGAGAGTAGGGAGATGGTGCGCAGAGCCCTCTTGTCAGTGGAGGAGCTAAAAACCGTTATGGACGAACTTAATAGAGATCCAGAATTGAGCAAAATTGGGCTAGTCATTTTTCAGCTAAGTTTTGAGACTAAAACCCTGGTAGAAGAGCTACTTAACGGATTAGATTTACCCGTTTTGGTTGAGAAGTTGAATAAAGAAGAAAATTTGGAAGTGCTTAGAAAATTCTTCAGTTATCTCGGACAAGGCTCCAAAGGATTGCCCTCCAGCTGGGTTCCAGAATGGCTGGCCGACAACATGAACAAAGAATCCCTACTTAATAAACTCAACAACTACACTGGAAATTTTACAGATCCCGTTCTTTTTCTGGAAGCCTTAGGTTCGGTAAATAAGATAGTCGCCAGGGAATTGGCCCTAAAAATGAATTGGAGCACCATAATAGAAAAGCTGAGCACTGGAGAAGACCTGTCCTCTCTAGCCTTATGTTTGCGGTGTCTTCTTGAAATAGACCCCCTACTTGTGGAAGATTTTGTTAAGAAGCTTGACAGGGAAAAAATTGCCCTTGCCGTTGAGAGGGAAAAAAACACTAAAGATTTAGAGGACATCCTCCTGTGCGTTTTCGTGGTTAGGAGAGAGGGAGTTGCCTACGACTTTGTGTGGAGCATAATTAAAGCCGGAGTCTCAAACCTCCTCAAAAAAGACCTAAAAGAAATAAAACTCTTCTTCACAAGAATCGCCGGAAACGAACTCCTACGACTCTTCTCATACGAGGGAAGCGATGACCGAGAAGAAATTATAAGCGTACTTCTAGAATGCATGGGCTCAGACAATCTAGCCCTAAAAGTCAACGGAGAAACAAACGAACTCCTCGTCGAATTCCTACTCAGAAAAATCGCCAAAGTAAACCCAGTTCTAGCAATGGACCTCAAAGAAAAAGTAGCCCTCAAATACCAAAAATACCTAGAAGACGTAGTAGACTCTACAGAAACCTTCTAAAAAGAAATACAAAAATATAGGACACCACCAAATTCAAGTCATAAATCTATCGCCGGTAACATAACCATTCTTCAGATATTCATCCCGTTTATTTCTTGTTGTTGGGGGAATTTTCTTTTGTTCCAGAGAATGTTGGTTAACGATGCTCTTAGGTGGGAACTCCTATATCTGTCTCTCACACTCTTCAAACCAGTTTAAAAACTGAGTACCAGTCGGGAAACACTAAATTACAATGCAATCCTCCCCTTTTCATTTAACTCAGTCATATTCCACTTCCTCTGGTGATACTGGCCGGCAAGAAGGTAGGCAGGTTTAATATGAAAAAGTATTAATACTTAACCTACCAAGTCAATAAAAGTAAAAACCCAATACTAAATACACAGAAATTCAGGAGTAGGGTAACCATGAGCAGAGACAATAAAATTAACGATAATATATATGTAAGCGGCACAACCACTCTGGGAATCGTCTGCAAGGACGGAGTAATACTGGCTACAGAATCCCAAGCAACCATGGGAAACCTGGTAGCCAACATAACAGCCCCCAAAATATACAAAATAGCCCCCCGAATATCCATGACCATCTCCGGCGGCGTCGCCGACTGTCAGCAGGTAGCAAAAATAATGTCAGCAAATCTAGCCCTCAGAAAACACGAAATAGGAAGAGACGTCACCGTAAAAGCCGCAGCAAACCTCATGTCCGTACTACTATACCAAAACCGAATCAACCCCTACATAACCATGCCCGTCTTGGGAGGAGTAGACGAAACAGGCCCGCACATCTACACCCTAGACCCCCTAGGAAGCTTACTAGAAGAACCAAAATTTGGAGCTACAGGATCAGGTTCCGTAATAGCCTACGGTGTACTGGAAGACGAATACAAAGACGGAATCACAGTAGAAGAAGCAAAAGAACTAGCCATAAGAGCAGTAAAAGCGGCCAAAGCCCGAGACACAGCCTCAGGAGGCAGAATCCAAATACACAAAATAACCAAAGAGGGAGTCGAAGAAATAATAATCGAAGACAAACAAAAATAATAATCAACAAAAAGTGAAACCACAGTTCACCCTCCCCCAAAGACGAGAGAACACAAAAAATGGATAATAAAAAACCAATGGAACCTATCACCCACAAAAAAGGCTCTAAAACAATTAGCGGAGCCGCAGTATAATTCCCTCCCACAGAAGCATAGAACCAAACACTTAACCTTTGGTAGTAACGTTAGTGGAACACAAATCACTTCCCATACACCTTAAGTCACTGTGATAGAAAAACCGGGGGCAACTCTCTAAATCACTAAAAAAGAGCCCACTTTTTTCTATGTTTTAACTATTTCGAAGCTCACTCCCTTGAAAAATTAAGCGAGGTCCACTCTTAGCAAAAGAGGTTACCCTCTTACTGTAGCTAACACTACACAGAAAAAATTGGGAGCCTTTAACCTCTTAATCAAATTGTCGATTCGTGTAACTTGCAATCGTTCATATCTTCTCTTTGAAAACTGAACATTTGAAAAGTAAATTTAAAAATATTCTGATAAAACATTCATTTCCCCTAATAATTAAAACAAAAATTAAAAAATTTTAAAATTAGTTAAAATAAGCAAAGAAAATAAATTCAATATGTCAAATGATGAGTCATCCCACATGGGAAAAGTGAACGTCAGGGAAGCCCTCGCGCCCATACGCCCACACCAAAACAAAAAAAGAAGACCAACAACGACAATGCAAGTGAGGGGGGAAAGCGATTAGTGAGCTTAGTGTGGACTTCGCGGCGTGAGGTTTAACTTCCCCGATATGTATTTTGTATTTTACAAATAAAAATCTTTCTGTTGTTTTCGGTCTTCTGTTCATTTTGTTTTGGTTTTTTGCGTTTTTATTGTTTTCTTGTTTAAACTAGTGATGCTTTGTGCTTTTATTGACCCTTTTTTTATATGAAGTCTATATTTTTTGAGTTATGTATGTATTAGTTGTGTGTTACTCAATTTTTTATCTTGTTTTCGGGTAAATTCCTTAACCGTAAGCTGTTGTTATTTGTGGTCTGGAGGATTCCTTTTATGCTTGAGGAGAATTCTCATAGGTCGATTTTTGGCAGGGCTAGTGATGACCCCAAATCTCATTCTTTCTCTTCTTCTACTTCTGGTTCACCCTCTGGCTCTTCGAGTGTTTCTGGTTATGGTTGGGGTTACGGTTCTGGTGTCGGTTCAAGTTCGGGTAAGGGTGACGTGCTGAGGAGGTTGATTGGGGGGGATATGTGTAAGAGGGCTATTTTTGACGTTCTGAGTAGTGGGAATTGGTGTACGGTTTTTGAGTTATGCCGTGTTGCGCGTAGTTGGGATCGGGGTGTGGGTCTGGTGCGTGTAAGCACTATTTTGACCCAGTCTCAGCAGGTTTTGGGCTCTGATTTTTTGGAGTGTAGGATGGGACAAGATACTACAGAGTGGCGCATTAATCCCGACTTTTTGCGTACCGTTGCCGGTGTTCTTTCTGAGGTTAAAGCTGGTGAAGTTAGAATGGATTCTAGGGCTTCTGATGGTGTGAAGGAGTATGGCGCGAAGCCTTCCGGTGGTCTCTTACGCAGCCTATTAAGCAGGGCTTCACAAGACACGGATTAACATGTCTGAAGTTTCTGTTTTTAATTTTTCAACTTGTTTAGGGCGGTTTTGTCCTGGATTTTTGAGTTTTTGGGTAAATTTCTTATGTTTTGTTGCATCTGTTTTTTATAGTTTATGGGTCGGATTTTTGCATGGTTAGGATTACTGTGGATCCAGATAAGTGTAGAGGTGAGGGTATCTGTAGGGCTGTGTGTCCTAAGGGAGCCCGAATTTATAAAATTGTGAATTTGGGGGAGAGGAGTTTGGCTGTGGTTATGGATGAGAGTAGTTGCCTGGGTTGTAAGATGTGTGTTTCGCGTTGCCCCTTTGATGCTATAAGAATTGATTTTAAGAAGCCGTCGCGGGTTAGGGAAGTTAAATTTTGACTCGCCGGTTTTTGATTCATGCTTAGTGTGTGTTTTTTGGATTTGGTTTTTTCTGCTTTTTTGTGGTTTTTGTTTGTGGGGTTAATGTTTTAAGTTTCTTTGTGGTTGTTAGTTTAGAATCCTGGGAGTGCGATTATGGTTTGCGATAGATTTGGGAGGCCTATTAGAGATATTCGGGTTTCCCTTACTCATCGTTGCAATATTAGGTGTATTTATTGTCATGGTGAGGGTGAGCTTAGTCCTAGTGGCGAGTTGGAGGCTTCTGAGATTGAAAGGATTGTGGAGGTGGCGGCAGACGAGGGTGTTAGGCGGGTGAAGTTGACTGGTGGGGAGCCCCTGCTGCGGAGGGACATTTTTGAATTAGTGGAGAGGGTTTCCTCAGTTCCTGGAATTGAGGAGGTTTCCATGACTACCAATGCTACTCTGCTTGCGGATAAGGCTTGGGAATTGAGAGAAGTGGGGTTGAAGAGGGTAAATATTAGTTTGGATTCCTTGGTTCCCGAAAAATATAAAGTGATTACTGGTTTTGATGAGTTGGACTCTGCGCTGTGTGGGATTGATGAGGCTTTGGCGGCGGGGCTTAGTCCCATTAAGCTTAATATGGTTTTATTGAGGGGGTTGAATGAAAATGAGTTTTGGGATTTGGTGCGCTTTTCCAAAAGTAAGGGCGCCATTCTGCAGGTGATTGAGCTTGTGGATTTGGGAAACGAAGTTTTCCAGCGTTTTCACATGGATGTGAAGCCCTTAGAGGAAGAGTTGGGAAGCTATGCAGAAAGGGTGGTTACCCGGAGAAGTATGCAAAACAGAAAAAAGTACTTTCTGCCCGGTGGTGCAGAGGTAGAAGTTGTAAGACCAGTACATAACAGCGATTTTTGCTCAAACTGTACTCGCATACGTCTTACAAGTGATGGCAAGCTAAAACCCTGCCTTATGCGTAGCGACAACCTTATAGACATTGTGGGTCCTCTTAGAAGAGGGGCGGATTCCAAAACTCTTAGAGAACTGTTTCTGAAAGCAGTTGAACTACGCGAACCCTACTACAGAGCCAAGGATGAGAACCGCTTATCCAAATGTTTTCAAGGATAAATATGCTCAGCCTACAGCACTTGAATGGTATATGGTTTGGTAAGTTTTTTCTGGCTTTTTTAGGGCGTAACTTTTTTGGTCATGGAACCTCTAACTTGTTTTCCTAGTGTCACGTTCTGTCTTATTAAGTGGAGGGTGATTGAGGTTTGGCTAAATGGCTTTTTTGAGTAGCTCCATTAGGTCGACTAGTTTTATTTTTGAGTCTGTGTATCTTATGGCTCTGTCGAAGTTGAATTCGCAGATGGGGCAGATTGTTACCAGCATTTCCGCTCCTGTGGCTTCTGCTTCTTTTATTCTTTTTTCCGCTATTTTTACTGCAATCTCTGGGTATGCGGCCATCATTCCTCCCCCCGCTCCACAGCACTTTGCGTCGAACCTGTTATGTTCCATCTCTATTAGTTCCAGTCCGGGTATGCTGCATAGAATTTTGCGGGGTTCCTCTATTACTCTCATGTGTCTGCCAAGGTGGCAGGGATCGTGGTAGGTTACTATGGAATTCACGGGTTTGGTGGGTTTTATTTTTCCCTCATCTATCAGTTTTGCCACCAGCTGGGTTATGTGTTCCACTTCTATGTCGAAGTTGCTGAAATGTTTAGGATAGTCCTCGGCGAAAATCTTGTAGCATCCCGGACAGCCGGTGACTATTCTTTTTATGCCCGCTTTTCGGAAGGACTCTATGTTATTTTTTCCAGTCTCCATGAAGTCTTCTAAAAAGCCGGTTGTGAGCATCAGGTTTCCACAGCAATACTCTTCATTGCCTAGGCAGTTTAGTTTCAACCCAATGTCTATGAGTGTCTGGGCTGCGGTTCTCAACCAGTTTGGGAAAATGTAGGGGTAAGTGCATCCAGCGTAAAGTAGAGTGTCCGCCGACTTTGAGAATGGGATATCCTTGGTCCAAGTCTCCCTCTCGTTTCTAGGTTTCAGGTAGGGGTTGCCGTTCCTCTTAATCTCCTCTATTCCCCTCTCATGATACTGGTCTTTGAAGCCTGCTTCTACCAGGTCTGCTCTGAGGGCCTCAATGATTTCCACATTCCTTAATGCGCAGCGTGAGCCACAATAGTTACAGGTTGCACATAGGTTTACACAGTCTAGGAGCTCCTTGCTGGGTTCCAAGACGCCTTCAAGCAGCCCTCTGGCTATGAGCATTTTTCCACGGCAAGAGTAGGATTCAAACCCCTTCTCCTGGTATACGGGGCACTCGTTTCTACAGAATCCGCAGCGGGTGCGATTACAGGTATATATATCATCCTCGTACTCTTCTATACGCATTGCTCTTCACCATCTTGGGCTTTTAATTTTGATTAATTCCTCCTCCCATTATGCTACTTTCCCGTTGGTATCCAGCAGGATTCGAATTTTTTACCAGGGTTCATTATGTTCTGGGGGTCGAATACCTCTTTGATTTTTTTCATATATTTCAGTGCTTCGCCGTGCTCGTATTCGTTGAAGCCTCCCAGTCGGTCTCCGTCTCCTATGTAGGTGCTCATTGTTCCTTCTAGGTCAACGGCCATTTTGCTCATTTCTTCAACATATTTGTAGAAGCGCTTCACCTCCTCGGGATCGGTGTCGTCCACGAAGACTGCAAAGCTTATACTGGGGCTTATGCGGTTGGGTCTCTCGTTGTATACGCACATTCCCAAGACTTCAATTTGGTTTTTTTCTGCTATTTCTAGGAATTTTTTGTAAGCTTCTTCTATTCTTCCTATGGGTATGCCCAGGTCTGCGGCTCCAAACTTTTTCTTTCTCTGGGAGTCGGGCCATTTTTGTTTGAAGGGTTCAAATTTGAGTGTGTGTTTGCTTGTCCACCACCCTTCGATTATTTCCTTCTCTTTCACCTTTTGTCCCCCGCATTCTTCTAGTATTTTTAGGGCGTAGTTGTGTGAGAACTTTACTACTTCTTCGTCCCCGTTGAAGGAAACGAATAGCAGTGCTGCGGCCCACTCTGGTATGTCTGGTTCCCTCTTGTATTTTTCTCGGTAGGCGTGGGTGTAGAATCCCAAGCGTCTTTTACAGTTTATGTGAGCGCTTTCTATGCTTAGGCCTGCTTGGAGGAGCCTTTTTAGGGCGTTTATTGCCTCTGATATGGATTTGAAGACTACTGCTTCCACTTCTCTAGTTTGGGGTTTTGGGAAGACTTTTAGTGTGGCTTCTGTGACGATTCCCAATGTGCCTTCTGCTCCTATTAGTAGCCAGTGTAGTTTGTATCCTGAGGAGGTGCATAGTGCTTTTCGGTGTCCCAATCTCAATATTTCTCCAGTTCCTGTTACAAGTACTGCGTTGAGGAGGTAGTCTCCCAGTTTGCCGTATTTTATTCCGAAGGTGCTGTCGTTGTCGCAGGATATGGCAGCTCCTACTGTTGAGGCGGGTTTGCTTTCTGGATCATGGGGCCACCATAGGCCGTGTTTTCCGAGTTCTTGGTTTAGTGCTAGAATGGTTATTCCCACCTGTGTGGTTACGGTTAAGTTCTCCTTGTCTATTTCCAAAATTTTGTTTAGGCCTTTGGTGTCGATGGTTATGCCGCCTTTTATTGGCGAAACGCCTCCCCCCATTCCTGTTCCTCCTGCGAAAGGGACTATTGGAATCCTGTATTTGTATGCGATTTTTACTACTTCTGCTACTTCCTCTGTGGTTGATGGCACTACGACTATGTCTGGTAGTTGGGCTTCTTTTGCGTTTCTGGGTGACCAGTCTCTGCTATAGGCCATTCTGTGGACCTTCTCTTTGGAGACTTTTTCCTCTCCTATTTTTTGTGCTATTTCCTCAGCGGCCTTTTGAATTTCCAAAACCATTTGGATTCCCCTTTTTTGAGTAACCTGAATTACTCCTACGAAACAATAGCTATTTTTTATAGTTCAAGTGGTGAGCGCTTCATTTTTGAGGTTTTCGATGTGCCTTAACAATTTTTAAATCAGAATATATTTGTTTCCCACCCCTTTTGAGAAGTAGAGAAAATGTTGTCTATTTGGCCCAATTTTCACCGCTAAGTTTTTTATAGAGTATATGATATATTTCTCATCAGATAAGAGTTGAGGTGGACGTGTCGCTTAAAACGAGGATTTCTAGTTTTGAATTTTTGAGTGAGGTGAACCTTTTGAGAAGTGAGTCCTTAATTAAGGATATGAACAGAATCATTCTTGAATTTAATGACACCCGTCAGAAGTACGACTCTGAGGTCGCAAGACTCTCAGAAGCATTGTCCTCTATTATAACATCCAGTACAAATGGTGAGAAATTAAAAAACGGAGAAAAGGCATTGGACTGCATATTTGACACCGACGAACACCTTTTCAATTTTGAAAGAGTATTAACGGACTTAATTAGTTTAGAAATGGTAAGAAACCGTGTTCAAACTATGACTTCAAAGTTTATTTCTATTGTTAGGTCTCAGAGAGATCTACTTGGTGAGCTTCAAAAAAATATTAAAAACTACTTGAAAGTTAGCGACAACTCTGACCTGGCAGATATTGCCGAGAAGGACCTTAAAAAAAGCTCAGAACTATTTAATAGGAAGGTCTTGGAAACCAAAAAGGAAAGCGAGAACTTATCTTCCCTACTCAGAGAGAGATACGAAAAAATCCGCTCAGGTCAGTCCCAATATATTTAGACTATTTTTTCTTTTCCTTCTTTTCCTTCTGTTTCTCCTCCTTCCTAGTCTGCTTTTTTCCATATTCTTTGACAAAGCCTATAATGAATGCAGCCATAGGGAAGGAAAAGGCTATCGGTAATAGTAAAACTAGGACTACTTCGGGTTGGGAAACCTCAATACTTTCAATAACACTCAAGGGCGCTCCAAACTGTTTTAAAGCTAGGAGCGCCGCGAAACATATGAAGGAGAAAAGAATCACTCCTCCAACGCGGAGCAGGGTGCCCACAATAGCTGAGCGGGTTACCTTGCCGAACGCTGGAGCGGCTGCTACTGCGGTCAGCGTTTCTCTTGCCCCGGGTATCTCAGTGTAGATCTTTTCCACATATGTTTGAAGCCTCCTTATGTCATGCACCGCTTCTTTTTCCACTTTTTTCTTTTTGAAAATCTTCATTTCGATAATATTTCTTAGAAATTTGATAGCTTCCTCACTAAGCGTGGATGGAAATTTTTGGGACTCTTTCCCCCCATCGGTAGCCAACTCCTCTGGTGCCAGAGCTATTTCTTCCACAACTTTCAACTGCTCCTCAATCAATTTTCTTCTCTCAAGCGCCGGAGAAGTAACCTCGTCCATGTAAATAACTTGAAAGCCAATCTCCACATAAAGATAGGATATAAGCGCCGAAAAGAAGAGGGGCGAAGTTAAAAACGAGATGGCAGCTCCGGAAACTCCCCCATATAGTATTTGGATAAAGAAGGAGGTGGAGCTGAAGAATAGGGTATTGCTGGGTAGTCCAATATTAACTATTTGGGTTAGAGCTGCCAGTGCCAAGGTCGACTGCAAACAAATAAATGAGGAGATAAGATATTTCATTTTCATCCTCCAGACGAAAACAACACCAGTAATGAGGGCTACAAAAAGCAGTAGGGGAAACAGGGAGTAATATAATGACCATAAAGTGGTTATGGCTAACTCGCCCAAAACAATGGTCCAAAGGCTGGGCCAAAACAAATACTCCCATTGGAGTGAGGTTAGGAGAAGGCTCAGAGGATAAGGATAAAACCAAATTTTAGAGGTGAAAAGCTCCCCAAAGAACTCCAGTGCCCAAATGTTTTCGTAAAGGTTGGAGGACAACTGGGCCAGCGGCGGCAGGAAAATCTGCCCCGCCATCTTATCAAGCTCCCTGATCATAATTGTGAAAATAAAGTCTACTAGTCTCCAAAGGTCGCCCAAAAATATTCCAAAATTATTGGGGCTCCAGACCTCAACAATTTTGTAGAATGTGTACCAAGTGTTGGAGCTTCCATCGTAGAAGCGAATTTCCTGGAGGACACGGGACCAAACATTCGTCAGAACCACTAGTAGGGAGCCCAAAAAAGATGATGCGGCCACAATTTTTAGTGACAATTTGAAACGTGTACTATCCATAAGTATCACCTCAGTGCCACACCCTTCTTTTTGGCTTTAAGATACTGACTAACAACTGCAGGCAGGAAGTCATCAGGACCCACATCTATAACTTCTATATCCATTTTTACAAGCTCGTCCACCATTTTCTTTCTCTGCTCCAACAATTCCTCTGAGATAGCCTCTGCTAAGGCTCTCTGAACCGGAGTCATCTCACCGGGATAAGCCTCAAACCAAGGGCCGAAAGGTGAAATGACCAGTAAATAGTTTTTGTTGGCACGAGCAAGTTTACATGCCTCAATGATTTCTCCGCTTGTTTCCTCAAGATCTGTGAGTAGTATAAAGAAACTCCTCTTCGGAGTACGTTTTAAAACCCACTCCATTACCTCCTTCATACGTAGTCCGCCCTGGGGTTCCAAATTGGCAAGAGCTTCCAAGATTTTGTAGAAGTATTCCTTTCCCAGTCTTGGCTTAACATAACTGTGTACCTTGTTAGAGAAGGCAACTACCCCAACCTCATCTCTGCGCTCTAGCGCCAGCTTCGCCAGAAGCACCGCGGCTCTTATGGAGTAGTCAAGTTTTGTGTTGTCTGGAAGGCCTCCGCCCATGCTCATGCTGGTGTCCAGCAGTATTAAAATCTTGATGTTTTTCTCGGTTTCAAATTCTCTGACCATTATATCCCCCGTTTTTGCTGTCGCCTTCCAGTCAATTCGCCTATACTCATCCATGGGAAAATAGTTCCTTATTCCAAAGAATTCTGTTCCCATACCCTTCTGCTTAGTTTTGTGAACTCCAAATATGCGCCCCAGTGTTCTCCTCCCCCCCATAGCTTCCAGTTTTCTTATGTCTTGGTAGGAGGGATAAATTAAAAGCTCAGTGTAAACTTCGAATACTTTCTGTTCAAAGTGGAAACCAAGCCTATCATGCACCACCAGCTTTACCGGTCCAATTTTGTGTGTCCCTCTTCTTCGACACTGCAAAACATAGGAGAAAACCTTTTCCTCACCCGGATCAAGTCTGGTAGTCATTATGCTCTTTCCCAGAACTAGGGTGAAAATCTCTGGGTAAGTATCAAATACTTCTAGGTAGTCTATTCTCAATCTTCCCTTGTTTCTGACAGTAACCGTTACAAATACAAAGTCTTCCGAGAAAACTTTATCTTTATCTATAGTTCTAGTTATTTCAATATTCTCCAGATCTACGGCTAGCTCAAAGTAGGGCATGCTGATTACGGATCCCAGTACCAGGAAAATTCCGAGGAGCACCAAGTAGTAGTTTACAGTGGAGAATCCAAATGCTAAACAGAAAACTCCGCTGACAATTACTACTCCACCTCTATTGGTGAGCAAACCATTTGCCCCTCAAATCCCTTTTAGACTGGTACTTGTATTTCGCCAATAATACTTGCAATTATTCTGTTGACTGATACTCCTTCTAGTTCTGCCTCCGGCCTCAGAATCAGACGATGGTTTAAACTCTGCTGAGCTATCGCCTTTACATCATCTGGGATGACGTATTCTCTGCCATTCAGAGCCGCTCTTGCCTTTGCGCCCTCCATCAAAACTATGGAGGCTCTAGGGCTTCCTCCCAAAAGGACCTGCGGATTTCTCCTCGTTCTTATGACAATGTCTCTTATGTACTCCATTATTTCAGGCGCCACATAAACGTTACTTACCACTTTTTGCATTTTTACTAATACGCTAGGTGAGGCCAGCGCCTTTATGTTATCATCGCCTGTTCCCATTCTTCTTCTAAGCATTTCCACTTCCTCTTCCTCTGTAGGATAATCTACGTTCAATTTGAACAGGAATCTGTCAATCTGAGCTTCTGGTAGGGGATAGGTTCCCTCCTGCTCTATGGGGTTCTGTGTTGCAAGCACCATGAAGGGTTTGGGAAGTGGGTGCCTCACTCCTTCTATGGTAACCTGCTTTTCTTGCATAGCCTCCAGTAGAGCGGACTGAGTTTTGGGCGGCGCCCTATTTATTTCGTCTGCCAGCACGATGTTTGCAAATACTGGGCCCTCGCGGAATGAGAACTCGCTTGATTTCTGATCGAACACGTAGGTTCCCAAAATATCCGAGGGTAGCAGGTCTGGGGTAAACTGTATCCTCTTGAATGAACAACCAAGAGTTTGTGCAAAGGTTTTAGCCATATAGGTTTTGGCAACACCTGGTACACCTTCAAGCAATACGTGGCCGTCACACATTAGGGCGATAAAGATGTACTCCAGAATATCGCTCTTTCCCACAATGAACTTGTTAACTTCGCTCATAATTTCAGAGGCTATTTTTCTCACAGCATTAACACCGCTGACTTTACGAGTCTTCTCTTCAGTTTCGGTTTCCGTCTCTTCAGACATTTCATCTAACACTCTCCAATAATCTCTGCATCTGGAAGAATATATTCAAAAACTCATTCTTATTCATGTACAGGGGTTTTCTTTCTGCTGAAATTTCTTCACACAAATCAAAAAGCCTTCTTACATCCTTTTCCTTTATGGCAGGATTCTTGGACACGGCTGCTTTAACCGCAGCATCCACGCTAAAACCTTCCTTAAGGCCCAGTTGCCTCACAAGCTCACGTTTCAAGCGGCGATACAATAACTTAACCGCGTTACCATAAAGTTGGTGCTGTGTATACCACATCATCTTCTCGCTGAAAAACGTTTTACCCCTACGCATAAAAACTTCAGTGGGACTAAGTGGTTCAGGCTTCTTCTCGCGAGGCAACCAGCGCCACACAGTATAAACTAAAAGCACAGGATAAATGGGAGCAAGCAACCAGCTACTCGACGCCCAGTTAACATATCCCATCATGTAGCCAAATATTCTGGCGTAGGACGTGGCTGGAAGAGACAAATGCGCCTCATCCACAATGACTGGATAATCAGAGCCAACCCTACCCTGAGCCAACCAATCAATTATATTACCCGCGAGAACAAGATTGTCAACTCGATTTATCATATCATCATTAAAAATGCTGGGATCACTAACAATAACAATTCTGCCACTACCCACCCCCATCTCACTCAAATCATAAGCGGCAATGACAGTCTGGGGACCAGTAATATCAGGAGGGACATCTATAGCCTTATTGTCATCCATATCCGACCAGCTCAAAATAGAGCTGGTGGCCGCCACATTTCCATATGGAACATTGAGGAGAGTGCAGGCATAGTTTAGCAGAACTTGGTTAACGCCCTGTGTAAAGGTATAGTTACCATTAAAATTCGTTATCAAGGGAGAGGGTGTCCAAGATGTTAAATTAGCATCTGTGGGCTCATACAAGATGTGTTTTGTAAAGCTGGGCGCGGGTATTCCCAGTAGGAAAAAAAGTTGTAGGAGAAGTGTTTCTGCTGTGCCGAAGTCATCAGCTATCAGTAAACCGCCACCCCCCCTCACAAAATTAGCCAACTCGGACACCTCAACAGGATTATAGTAAATCATTGAGGGTCCAAGGATTAGGCAGGTGGAGTTGGGATACCTGCTGAGAACACTTAGTGAGGATAGAAGGGGTTTAACTTCATAACCCTTACTGTTCAAGTAAAGCCTGAACTGTTCACAGCCATTAAAAGCCGGATTATAAATTGAGAAGTCCACCCAAATGGGCGTGTTCATCACAGTACTACTTGGGAGTAGAGGTAGCAGTAGGGGTAGCCAAGCAACCACAAAAACCACAATGTATATTGCGGTTTTAATTTTGCTCCTAGGCAAGCTTTAAACTACCTCCAGAAATAACACTATAAAGCTCTGCAAAACATTTGGCTGCCTTGTTATACTCATCCTTATCCAGAGTCTGATTACTGTAGCGTGCCTTCTCAAAAGCCTGAGTGAGGCCGTTAACCAGCTGAGGATTGAGGCCTTCCTTCTTTATAACTGTCAATGCAAACTCCCGTGTGGTTTCGTTGGGAGCCCTAGTAACACCCGAATACTGACTAATGGTGTCAGTAAACATGCTGTAAAGGAGCTTGACAGCATCATTAAATTTACCTGCGTTAACCAGGTCTTTAAGCTCAGTGAGCCTGCTCTGAAGATCCATGGGTGTAACTGTCTTCGCCTCTTCTCTAGACGCCATTCTCCTAGCAAAATAAATCACGCAGATAACACCAACAATAGCCAAAACAATTATAACAAGGAGCCAACTAGCTTGTGAACCCATCTGCAAAGCATACAACAACATAAAAGCTAAACCTCCAAAATCGCTACTTCTCCTAACAAAAACAGTTGCATAATTAGAAGAAACATCCTCCAGAGTTAAACCAATTGTAACATTGCCCTCAGTATTATTTGTGGGGTCAATATAGTAAGTATACAAAACTGCTCCCGAACTGCTTGTGACCAGTGAGCCAAGAGAAGTCGAGTTCCAACTAATACTCATCGTTCTCCCCATTACGGGGTTCCCATTAGGGTCAACAGAAACACACCTTATATCATAATTACTCCCCAGTATGCCGACACTTGGAGACTGAAAAACTAGCAGAGCACTATTAAAAACATGCAACTCTGTTATCCTCCAAGTGCCACTGTGAAACTCATCGCCCGCATAGCTAATATTAAGAGCAGACAAAGCATTCACAGGCAAAACTGAGAGCGCAGAACTATTCAGGGTAATATTAAATAAACCTTGGGAATCAGTAATATTACTACTTAGAAGTATGGAACCATAATAAACAGAAACAGTTTGCCCAGAAAGAGGATTACCAAGAGCATCCCTTAATACACCAGTTATGTATGCGGACTCACTTGGCCGCACCGACCTTGACTCAACACTCTGCTTCGCAACCCATTCACCTGATAAACTCTGAGAACCAACACCCGATGAACCAATCACTGTCCCCACATATATCTTAATTATCCTAAAAGTGCTTGAAGCATTGAAAAGTGGATCGTTACTAGTAGCGTTGATAACATAGTAATCGGGGCGAAAATCCACACCAGAAATGTATATGCTCCTAGTGAAATAGCCTGAACCATTAGTAGTTACCTGATAAGAGGGGCGGAGTGTCTGGTTCCCAGTGAACCAAATTGTAATAGTAGTGTAGGGTTTCGGGTTGCCGTCACCGCCTATAACCCTCCCACTAACTATGATGTTAGATCCTATGGCCGCCTCGGAAGGAGCGGACTCTATAATAATCAACCCCTCATCATAAATATACACATTTAGCCGGGAAGACCCTACACCAAGAATTCTACCCTGCGGGGAGCAATTAGCAAAAACCTGGACAACGCCGGAACGCTCCCAAATTCTGTTAGCGGTTGCAAAAATCCCAGACTGGTTAGTGAAGCCCCAGCCAATTAATTGTAGTGTACCACTAGGTATCGTTCTATTATCCCAATAAATTGATACGTTCATACCCTGAATTGGCGTTCCATTATCGCACTCCAAGTAGGCCGTAATGCTAACTGTATCATTTTGTTTAAACATTGTAGAATTAACATATACATACAGTGAGGGTCTAACGTATACGCTTATACCATGTAGGTCGGAGGCTGAGGTGGGAGGAGTTATGTTGAAGCCCAAATATTGTCCTGAATAGTTTGCACTGAAAATGTAGTCTGTCAGGTCAAGGTAGGATCCAGGGTAGTATATTGAGAAGTTGCCATAGTTATCTGTAAAGCCGCCAGCAACTGGAATTCCTGCGCCATTATGGTAAATTTCGATGTAAGCATTAGGTATTCCTCTAATGGAATCATTACTGCAGTCTGGATCTATGAGTCTCCCCTGTACTAGTACCCCGCCTTGGTTCCGAATAAGATTGTAGTCGCTACCGTAGGGAGCGGTTGAGGTTGCAGACATTCCATCAATGGTGGAGTTTCCAGTTAGCAGTACACCAGTATAGTTTGTGGCTATCGGGTAATTGGAGATTGATTGGTTGTATGCCTCAGCGAGGAACACTATTGGCCCTACATGAAAACTATTGTTTAGTGTGCAAGTCTGTTGGGCTAGACCCTCATTGTCCGTTGTGCCATTTCCGATGAATATTCTGTTTGTTGTTATTGGGTCGAATATGTAGAAGGAGACATTGGCACCGCTAACTGGTTCGCTGGAGGTGGCGTTGGTGAGGGTTGCGTTAATTGTGATGAGTTGCCCTCTTGTTACTATTTGTGGTGTGGCGTTTAGTTCCAGTTGGTAGGCACCTTGAACATTAGGGTCTGGATTTGTTCCATTTTGCGCTGGTCCTGGTGTGGGGTCAAATTGCACCCATTCGCCGCCTCCAGTGGTTGTTGGCACCCAAACTTCTGCCCAAGCATGAGCGTTTATGGCTCTGATTATGTGTACTATTCCTAGCTGGGGATCCAGAGTCACTTCTCCTCCCACGAATCCCACCACTAGTCTTGCGGATATTTGCTTTTGTCTGAGGGTCATTACAAATGTGCTGGCGAAGTGTACACATATTCCCGTTTTGTTTTCCAGGAACCACAGTACGGGGTCTTCGCCTTGGGGTGTTCCCCCACCATTTAGCAGAATGTCTATGGAATAGTTGAACTCTCCCCCGGTTAATCTGTTTAAAACATTCATGGCTGTTTCGTATACGTTTGCGCCATCAGGTATGCTATTTACAAAGTTTGTAAAGGTACTATTCGTTTCCAGGTACTGGGGAACCTGCCCATAGATGCTTCTTATGTAGGGGGGAGTGTTATAGGGGTAACCTGCGTTATTTCTAATGGCTTCTAAATTAAAGGGGTAACCTGCAACCGTATATTTTAGTGTTGAAAGCCCTGACCCCGCATAGTTTCCATTAAGAAAAGTGCTATTGTACTGATCCATGCTAATGTTGAATGAGTTGAGGTCTCCCTGTAAAGTTTCTACCAAGTAACCTGGTGCATTTATTATTGTGTAGTTTGCAAATAGTGCAGGTATCATGGTGGTAGATGAAGCTGAGTGGGTAAAATTCATGTAGACCGTATATAGTTCCGCAGATGGAACATAACTTATTGGATTGTATAGGTAAGAGCCTGTTAGCGTTTTATTCCAGTCCATATCATAGTGGTCGTATGCTTCCAGCCTCCAATACCTTGTGGGATAAGTGGCATTGTCTGGCTGAACTATGAACACTATCATGTTGGGGTCGATTAAGCCATAATTGAACAATTCCATGGGGGGAATTTCTGGGAGCGTATAGCTCATGTTGGGCAGGATTGGAGTGGTATTGAAAAGGTTGTCGAACCATTCTCTAGGGAGTTCTGGGGGAGTTATGGTAGTTGTGATAGGGATTATCCAGGGATAGTATATTTGGCGTATGTTTGATACTGTGATGTAGTTTAGCCCCTGTTGTAGGTAAGGGTTTTGGAAACTTAATATGAAGTATATTCCCCCTAACCCTAGGAGTAATGGGAGGAGTAGGGCTAATGCAATGAGGGCTTTTCTTCGGGAGACCATGTTTCCACTCACGCGTAAGCTTTCCCTTATGATGAAGAATATTGCTTTTGATGATGATAAAGTTTTTGAATGTTGCAGAATTCTCATATTAAAGATTTATCGGAAGAATTATTTTTTATAAAATATTTTATTATATATAACTTTTTTATTTAATATATAACAATTTCCTTTTTAAAATTTTAAACACCAGTGATTCTACCATTTATTACCTGGTGATTTGTTTTTAGTTCTTTTAACTGTTAAATCCCGCTTTTCCTTCCCGCGGGGCCATATGTTCAAGCTGCACTCCTATTTATGGGGATTCCCCTTTTTTGTGGCGGGGTTCTTGAAGGGAAATCACCCCATTTTTAACACAAAAATGTATAAAACGGGGGGCTGGAGGGCATGCAGAAGCAACCGGGCCAGGGCGGGAACGCCACAAAAACCAGTCATAAGGAGTCCCGTTTGAACATATGGCGCGGGAACCATTTTTTCTGCTTCCAAACCCGCCCGGCATGAAAATCCACAAAAACAGGGAGGTTAAACCCGTTTTCCCCCCCAAACCACCACGGGAAAGTTAACACAAAAGAATATAAAAATCAGAACATCATAAAAAGTAGACTCATTGTTAAACACTAACGATTTCATCAAATACACTTTGTATTAGCTGGGGTGATGAATTTTTTTGAGAATTTAGTTTAAATTCCTTAAAGTGAGTAGGGTAATAATTTAAGGAAATTTAGCTATGTTTAAATGTCAAGGGTTTCCAGTTAAGTTTGATTTCCAGAGGATGTTACTATGGGCGAAATTGATATCATGTTCAGTGATGAAATGGGTAAATATGATTTTGGCCCGGGGCATCCTTTCAGGGGCGATCGTTTTACTAATTTCATTGAGCGTTTTAGGGAAGAGCTTTTGAGGGAGAGGTCGCGGTTTGAGATTGTGGAGCCCAGATATGCTACCGACGAAGAAATATTAACAGTCCATGACCCCTACTACGTGGAATATGTTAAAAAAACAGCAGCCAGAGGCGGCTTTCTGACACTTGATACTCCTCTCTCTCCGGGTATGCATGAACAAGCCAAACTTGTTGTTGGAGCCGCCCTGGAAGGCGCGCGGAGAATTATGAACGGCAAAGCTTCAAAGGCGGTAGTTATTGGAGGAGGAATGCACCATGCCGGGGTTGATTATGGTGGGGGATTTTGCATCTACAATGATGTTGCAATTGCTGCTAAGATGCTTCTTGAAAAGTACAAGTTGGACAGGATACTTATTCTTGATACTGATGCCCATGCTGGCAACGGGACGGAGGATATTTTTTATGAGGAGCCCCGCGTGCTTTTCATTTCCATCCATCAGGATCCTAGAACGCTATATCCTGGGAAAGGTTTTGTTTGGGAAATTGGTTCGGGGGAGGGTGAAGGTTACACTGTTTGTGTGCCCCTTCCTCCCGGCTCTGGATACAATGTTTATACTTTGGTTATGGATGAGGTGGTTGTGCCTTTGGCCCGTGAGTTTAAGCCTCAAATCATATTTAGAAATGGGGGCAGTGATCCTCACTTTGCTGATACGCTTACTAATCTTGGCCTATCCATGAAGGGGTTTAATATGCTTGGTAGATATATACGTGAGATGTCTGAAGAGCTTTGTGGGGGCAAAGAGCTGGACTTTATTGGGAGTGGGTATAATCCCATAGTTTTGCCTAATGCTTGGACTTCCATAATTTTGGGGCTGGCGGGCATTGACAGGATTTTACCCGAGCCCATCAATCCCCCCTCCTGGCTGGACGATCCTGGACTTGTGGAGTACACTAAATCCAAAGTTGTTGGGGAGCTTAAATCATTGTTAAAGGATTACTGGGACTGTTTTAGGTAAACTTTTTAATCGATTTGATGTAAATTGTTGGTTTGAGGGTTAATTGCATTGTCTGTGTGGTGGGGGTAGCCTTGACTACCAGTAGGGAACTAGCGGCGGATATGCTTTCACGGTATGAGAGCAATAGAAAAAACGCTTCTCTGCGCAACATTTTCTACAACACGATGGAGGAGGCTAATGTTGCAGATGTTGCCGTTAGGTCAAGCAGTTACGGCCTGCTTTTGGAGACTGTGAAGCGGCTAAATACCATAGACTACCTTCTTATCAAGTTTATTGAGAAGAAAAAGTATAGAGAAATGAACCCCTTTCTGCGTAATATCCTTAGAATCGCCACCTTGGAGCTGAAATTCAACTACGAGTCCACGATTCGCGTAGAAGACATAGTTTACAAGCTGGTGGCAAATAGGCTTAATAAGGAAGATGCAAAATACGTAAAGAATGTTCTTAAAAACGTTAAAGACCTTAATTTTGAAGAATCTCTAAGTAGACTAGGTCAAAGTGAGCAGATAAGCATCAAATATTCCCACCCCACTTATCTAGTTAATAAGTTTGTAGAAATTTTTGGTTTCGATGAAGCAATAGAACTAATGCAGAAGAATAACCAGAAAAAAGCCATTTGGCTCAGAGTAAACACTCTAAAATTTAGCGTGGAGGAAGCGGTGGAAGCACTTGAAAAAGAGGGAATAGCAGTTATAAGAGATAAACACTTTCCGGAAGCTTTAAAACTAGTTGAGGCAGAAACACCCATTCCTCTAACCCCCATATTTAGGGATAGATACATAATTATACAGGATAAAGCCAGCATGGCTGCGGTCTACGCTTTAGACCCCAAACCGGGAGAACGTATTTTGGATGCCTGCGCCGCCCCGGGTATGAAGACTTCCTTCATTTCTCAGAAAATGAGAAACACTGGTTTAATAACTGCAGTGGATAATAACCAAGCTCGGCTTAAGAAGATGGGTGAGCTCCTTGAAATATCGGGGGTTAAGAATGTGGAGCTCAAATTTGCGGATTCAAGAAAATTTTCTGAGGGGGTTTACGATAAGATTCTGGTTGACGCTCCCTGTTCTTCCAGCGGTGTGATACAATCCTCGCCAGAGATGAAGTGGAGGCTGAATCAGGAACAAGTGAATATGTACTACTCTATTCAAAAAGATATATTAAAAAACACGCTTAAACTCTTAAAAAAAGATGGTGTATTGGTGTTTTCAACCTGTTCCATTTTTCCAGAGGAGGGAGAAAAAGTGGTGGACACAGTAAAGGATAAGGTTACTTTTGTGAGGCCCAAAATTTTGGGGTCAGAAGGTTATGAAGGATACGAGTTTTCTTCGAAAGTGAAAAGACTGTTTCCTCACAAGCATGATACGCTAGGATTTTTCATATGCAAAATGAAACTTAAAACTTAGCACCATTAGAAACCCTTATAGTGTCTTTTTGAATAATTTAGTATTAGGGTTAGCGGTTTTAAGTGGAGAAAAATGAAATGCGGGAAAATAAGCGATACAAATACTGTTACCATTGTGGGACAGAACTGGAAATCAGCGACAATTACTGTCCAAGGTGCGGCGAAGAGGCTCCCAAAACCAAATTCTGTATCATATGCGGAAAGCAACTCGCCCTCAACACAAAATTTTGCATAAGGTGTGGATTTGAGCAACCTCTACCAGAAGATTTGGAAGAATTGGAAGACCTAAACAATGTCAAATACCTATTTGTCAGGGACAACGCAGGTTTAGCTCTCTACGAGAAAAGCCTTCTAAAATCAAACGAGTTTAACGCCGATCTCTTAGCGGGTTTTACAACGGCAATATCCAACTTTTCAGTAGAACTGGGCAAAAAGGGCGTACGCGGCTTAATTTTTGAAGAGGAAAAAGGAACAACATCCAGGATGCTAGCAGAGGTAGGAGAACACGTAACTGTGGTGGCAATGATGAACTATGAATCGCGGAGCGTAAAGAAAAAGCTGAAAACATGCCTAAAAAGAATCGAGGAAGAATGCGCAGAGTTGTTTAAGAACTGGAAAGGCAACGTAGCAGAAATGCAGACAAAAATTGAACCAATAATAGAAGAGGTATTTAAAGTAAGCAGGCTCAAAGAACTAGAAGAACAAGAAAAAATTAGTAAAATCCAAGAACCTACTCAAGCAGAAAACGAATCTCAAATAGAAGGGCCTCAGACGAATTAAATACCAGGAACGAACGAATGTCGGAGATAGAACCTTTCCACAAAATTCCAAACCACGATATATGGAAAGCTAACTAAGAAAGAAAACCTGGAATTAAGTATAGTGAATTTATGAATGCCACCATTTTCCCTTTGCTATCCAGATATGTACATAGAGAAGGTCAAAAGTGGGGATTTTTAAAGATCTACATTCTTGTAAAGAGGAAATGAGTTATGGGCTCTCATTTACTTGAAGAGTTCTACTTTCGCTGTTCCTATAATTGAATTCTGTTTTCCGTAGAAGGTGTGCTCTATTTTGTTGTCCACCTTTTTTTGCTCGAAAACAATGTTTTGTCCGTCTTTCAACCAGCCCCTGTAGGCGGCTTCATATAGTTTCACTGTGCCATCTGGTGGTGGCTCTATTTTATCAATTGTTAGAGAGGAACTTATTGTGGCAATGGGTGTTAATGCTTCTTGCCATATTTCTAGATCCAGGAATTTTTTGCCATTTTCCTCGTACTTTTTGGTTACCTTAGCTTTGGAGTGCACCATGTCCCCGGGCCTAACCATGCCCCTAAACTGGACATCTATGCTCTTGAGCTCTCCGTCTTTGCCGAGCCAATTTACGATGGCCTGAATCATGTAGGCCATATCAAGGAGTCCGTGGGCGATGACGCCTTTTAAACCGGCCATAACTGCTATCTGCTCATTTGTGTGGATAGGGTTACCGTCACCTGATGCTTTCGCATACTCTACTAACTGTTCTCTTTTTATTGGTCCCTTGATGTAGGTTGGTATTTCGAATCCTACCTCTATTTCCTTAAAGCTAACCATTTCAATTCCTCCTTTTTTTAGAATCCTCCGGGTCTTATTATGAACGTGGTGGTTAAATTTGATACCAGTTCTTTGTTTTGGTTTTTAACGGGTAGATTAAACTCCAAGAACAGCATATTGTTCTTTACATAAATATTTTTTATTTCAACATGTAATTCCAGTTTATCTCCTGGTTTTACAGGTTTCAGGAATTCGTATTTTTGTCCACCGTGTAGCAGCCTAGATAGATCTTTAATTATTCCCTCTTCCATAACTTTTTTCAAAAAATTTGGTATTGCTGAAATCCAATAAACCGAGGTAAATGAGAGGGGTGTTACTAGTTTGCTGTCCTCTTCCACATGGAATTCGGGATTTGGGTCATTAGTTGCTTTTGCGTACTGTCTGATTCTGTCCCCAGTTACCTCAAAAACCACTGGTTCTAATTTCATTCCAATATACTTCGCATATTTTGATTCACTCAAAACTTTCTGCCTCCAATAAATAATTGCACTAGCCGTTTTTCGTGAAGCCTTGAATAGCTTTTGTGATTGTCTACTATTTTCTTGGCTTTAAATATTAAACTTTTGTGGTAAAATATTTTCTTCGTGGATTTTTAATGGAATAGGAAAATAAATTAAATTAATTTTCAAAATAAATAATATATTTAATAAATATAATATAAAAATCTATTAATATTACCATTTATTGCAGAATATAATTTATAAGAAAAGTTTAAATAAATCATCCAAATAAAAAAACATGTAACCTAGCCTCAAAGGGAGGAATACAAAATGTCCGAGATCATGACCCACCTCAAAAAAATGGAAGAAGTAGCCGCCAAGAGTGAAGATGTAGCAGCGGAGCTGGAAGGATGGGAGCGAGTCTTCCAATTCCAAGGAGAAGGCGTAAAACCCTTTTACATCACAATAAAAGATGGCAAACTCAAGGTATCAGAGGGTACATACGACAATCCAGACTTAACAATGGAAGCAAACTATGAAACAATGTTAGGCATGCTAACAGGAGACATTGATGCCACATCCGCCTACATGAGCGGAGACCTGAAGGTCATTGGCGCCCTTCCAGATGCAGTGAAATTTAGAACCGTAATAGAAATCATTAGAGACGAAATGGAGTGAAACTTTTTAAACCCTCTACTTTTTTGGCGGCCCCCAAAAATTCAAAAGACTAAACTTTACACTACCCTGCTGAATGAAGGCAGTAGGATCCCATTGATTTTCCCGAAAATATTATGTTAACCTACAAAAGGTTAAAAATGTGAAAAGGTAAATATTTAGGGGTAGTTTTAAGAGAGGTATGAAGGGTTCTAATGATGTCGGATGAACTAACCCTAGCTGAGATTGTGGAGCTCAAAGAGGTTGGCATACCTTTACCGAAAAGATTTTTGGAAATAATTGGTAAACCTTACGCCATAATGATACTCTCCAGATCCAACGGTGAGATTCGTCTAATTCCTACCACCTCTCGTGAGATAATTAAGCTCTCTGTAGAGATTGATAAGCTTTCTCAGAGATTTCTTAGGGATTTAGGTTTGATTATTGTAAAGGATAAAATTGAGTTCCTTCACACTACTGGTCTCTGCCGAAAGGGAAAACATTGTTTCTACGAGGGTTATATTGAGAGGGATAAATTATCCGTAAAAGCTGAGGATTTAAAACTACAAGTTTCAAAAATTGAGGGCGTAACTAATGTAAATATTAGTGTGATAAGCTTATAGATTTACAATTTTTAATGTATTTTTATAGAAATGTTATAAAAATAGGATAAACTTTTTGAAAATTTTTCAAGAATTATAAAATGTAGGAATGCATTTACCATAAAATTTATAAGGAGAAAAGTAGTGTATTTAAATGTGCGGGGGAAAAACCGAAAAACATATAAATACAAAAAACTTAAAAAACCAACCCATTAAAGCAGAAATTCCCCCTCCACTAAATAAATAGAAGAATAAAAAAATTAGGAAAAACCTAGAAATATTAAAAAATTGAAGATTTATCCAAAAAAGAGTATAAATGTACCGAAGGATGATTAAAAACAAAACTCCGTTTAAAGTTACCTGTTGTCCATCCCCGATATTTATGATACAAATTCACACACATCCTCGGTACCCTTTTACTATAAGCATTATAATTTGAGGTGAAAATACTTGTCAAAAACCGAAGGAAATGAAGATTCATCAAACAAGGAGATTGTCCAGTGTCCCGAGTGTGGAAGCAGGAGAATTCTTAGAGACTACGCAAGAGGAGACACCATCTGTGGTGACTGCGGAATAATAATTAGCGATTTAATGATAGACAGTGGACCGGAATGGCGGGCATTCACAGCAGAAGAAAAAAGAGACCGAAGCAGAGTTGGTTCCCCCATGACCTACAGAATGCCGGATAAGGGCCTCAGCACCACAATCAGCAGAAGTGACAGAGATGCTTATGGCCGGAAACTATCACCCAAAAGAAGAGCTCAGATTTACCGACTGCGAAAATGGCAGGTAAGAACCCGAGTACACAGCTCCATAGCAAGAAACCTCGCTCAAGCCATGCCTGAACTTAACCGAATCGCAAGTCAAATCGGCATTCCCAGAGACATCCGTGAAAGCGCGGCAGTAGTATACCGAAAAGCCCTAGAAAAAGGCCTGGTAAGAGGAAGATCCATAGAGTCAATGGTTGCAGCCGCAGTATACCTGGCATGCAGGCTCCACAAAATTCCGCGTCCCCTAGACGAGGTAGAGAGTGTAGCGCGAGTAAACAGGAAAGAATTAGCACACTGCGTAAGACTCATACTCCGCGGGTTAGATCTAAAAATCCCCAGACCAACCGCCACTGACTTCATCTCGAGATTTGCAAACGAGCTGAGCATGTCTGGAGAAAGCCAGAAACGCGCATTGGAAGTTATAGAAAAAGCAAGCGAAATGGGAATAACTGGCGGTAAAGATCCAACAGGGCTAGCAGCGGCCGCCCTATACATAGCTGGAATTTTGGCGGGTGAAAGAAGGGCGCAAAGAGAAATAGCAGAAGTGGCACATGTAACTGAAGTCACCATAAGGAACAGATACAAAGAAATTGTCCGAAAACTAAAAATGGATCTCGAAGTTTAAAGTCCTCACCAAAACATTTCCTCCTTTTTCCACAATTTTGACAGTTAAATTCGAAATCTGGTTCTAATCTGCGTATTTGAACCCACACTTACCTAGTGGTAGAGTACCTTAAAAGGTACCTATTTTTTCTCCATTTTCCACAAAAATTTTACATAGAGAAGGCTCTTTTTATCAGCGTCCCACTGGACGGTATCAAAGGAATAGAGCAGGCAAACATGGAGACGGGGCCGGGCCAAAGAATCGAAGCAAATGTATATACGTATACGAATTCCCTTTCTGTTATGATTTCCAGAATATAAATTCCCGTAAGGTTGAATATAACCATACTTGTTACCATTATCAAAGTAAACAAAATAAAAAAGGAGAGTATACCCAGAGCCAGATTTGGAGGATGCCGCATTAGGGAAGCTAATTCGATTATGAAAAGAAGCGTCGAGCAGGAGAGATAACCTAATATAATAAGTATTCCGGCAGCATCCGTCTCGGGAAAGAGGACTGGGCTTGTAAAGGTCGCGAACCCGGACAAAATCTTGAAAGGCCCTCCGTAAAGTGGTAATCCCAGACCCAAAGGCATTATACTTACACTCCAAGGAATATAAAGACTCAAAATAATCCCTATGGAACTAATTAGCAAAAGGGCAGCACAAGTCAAACTAGGCTTAATAACCTTCTCCTCACTTGGAATATACAACCAACGATTAACTAAGTGCATAAACCACTCGTCTCCCAGCGTATCGACCACCAAATACTATATGCCTCACATCTAAAAAATCCTTTTGCCCTGAAAAACATTTTTCATATTTCCGTCTAAAATGCGGAACGCGTATGCTGATTTGCTATGAAAGCAAATTTTGAAGAATATGTTCGGACTTAGAGTGATGATCCTTCAAAGAGTGATGATTCTTCAAATGCTGGATTAAAATACTTCTAATGGTGAATTTAAAAAATTGTGCTTTGTAATGCTGTGTTGTACAATTTTCATTTTTTCAATTTCTTTATATATTATAATGAATTTTTTATAATTTTAAACTGTTAATTTGAAAAATTTTCAACAACCTAATAAACCTACTTAAAAAAGTAAAATTATGCAACACAGCAACCTTCTAGAAAATTTTAAAAATATAATCTTCTAAACTCTTACACACTTAGCGCAACGGTAAATCTTCCCAGTGTTGTATTACCTTTAAGAAAAGCAGTTCAAATAAGGGTTCATTCCCCTGCAATAGGCTTTATCTAAAAAAGCCCAAATAATTCATCCTTTCTAAATAGAATCTTACCACATCATTTTTATCACGAGAGAAACGCTTTAAAACTATAGATTTAAAAGATACAAATCTTCCAGCTTCCAACAGTAAAGAATAAATTTGCAAAGTTTTCATAAAATATCCTTAGATATGGACTAAACTTACAAAAAAGCACCCGAAATTGAAGTAAAAGTAAAACATTCTAGGAGGAATAAAAATACCGAAAATCACAGATAAATTCCTAATAAAAGAACTGGGAATCGATGACCTAAAAACCACAAAGAAGAAGATCATAGAAGCGGTGACCGAATTAGTCAACAGCTATGAAACCCTCTGGGATCTCCTTATGGGCTGCGTAAGAAGTCCAGAATGCAAAAAAGACCACGAATTAGAAATAGCTGATGCCATCGAAGAAGCAATAGGCACCGACTGCGACAGCGTCCACGACTTAGAAGAAGAATACTACGAAGAGGAAGAGGAAGAGTACGAAGAGGAAGAGGAAGAGGAAGAGTACGAAGAGGAAGAGGAAGAGGAAGAGTACGAAGAGGAAGAGGAAGAGTA
>JAHAWU010000022.1:31345-36620 GCA_018383815.1 Candidatus Jordarchaeia archaeon
GAAGAGGACGAAGAGGAAGAGGAAGAGTACGAAGAGGAAGAGGAAGAGTACGAAGAGGAAGAGGAAGAGTACGAAGAGGAAGAGGAAGAAAACTACGGGGATGAGGAGTAAACTACTTTCTTTTAATTTGCTATGAAAACGTGTTTTCATTCTTTGCCATGAAAAACTTTTCTATACTTTATCTGAAACGCTCTCAGCGTATGTTGGTTTGCCATGAAAAACTTTTTCATGCTTTATCTGAAGCGCCTTTTAGCGTATGTTGGTTTGTATAAGAAGCGTAGCTTATGTAGGTTTTTATAAGTGCTAATTTTTCCCGATATTCAACTCATTTGTTTGGGCTACAAATTATGTAACTTCTGGTTTTGTTTCGTGTTCACAATATTCGTCTCCTTTGGCAACACATTTTACTTCTTGTGTTGAGCACTTTCTTCCAGTTAGTATCTCGTAGAGTCCGGATATTATTCCGCTAAACCAGAATCCCATGGGTTTTTTAAAGTTTTGGAAGTAGGTGCATATTGGGGAGTTTAAATGTTTTGTGTGGAGAATATTAGTTGTATCGTCGAGTTCGCCAATAAATCGGCCGAATCCTCTTAGTGAATTAAACTTAGTATACATTTGTATCGCTTCGCTTAGACTCGGTTTGAATTGCCTCATAAATTCTCCAACTATTACTCTGCTTCTCTGTTTGCCTACATTGTAAACTATATTGTATGTTTTTTCGTAGCCGTACTTTTCTATCATGGACTTGATAAATCGTGCTATGTATCTGGTTTCACTAATTATTACTCTTGTACCTAGAAGTTCAACTATGCCTCTTTCGGGCATCTTTAGGTGTTGTTTCATTCTTTGAAATTCTTCCATTATTTCTGTGCTTAACTCGATTCCTTTTTCTCCCAGATTATAGGGAATGAGGTCGTCTAAGTAATCCAGTGTGGATGATTTGGAGACTCTAAGAAATCTTTTATAACTATTATTAACCTCTAATATTTTAAGCTCAATAACATAATCAAAGATGTGCTTCAGTGTGCTTATAATCTTGTTATCTAAGATGGCCTTGTTAAAAACGAAAAATGATGTACCAAACTCGCTTAGTAGAATCTTACTCTTATACACCCAATTGATAATTTTATCTACGTCCTGCCCTTTTGACAGCATAATATTACTCAAATAACACACATTAAAACTATGTCCATATTCTCTCATAAATCTAATAGTCCCATAGAGATATGCATTAAGATGCAGAATATCCCTTGGATCATCAATGATAAACTCTTCTTCGGATTGGAGTTTTTCGTACAAGTTGGTGAAGCCGTCAATCAGAAAAAATTTTTTTTCCTTCTCAAATTCTTCAAACCTGAAGTTAAAAAGCTTCAACCATTCTCTGATTCGCATTGGTGGTAAATCGAGATCCAGAATTAATCCGTAGTCCCCTTTTTTTAATCTAAAATTCATTATCTGTAAGGGTAAAATCTCACCCATGGTTCCGGTTTCAGTTAACAGCAGGACTTGGGCATTCTTCTCAAAACCGCCCCGCGTCAAAAAGTCGAAGGCAGGAATGCCTGTGCTCACCAACTCCATCACTATCACCCAAAAAGCACATAAAAACTCAAGCGCGCATTTTCACTTCCCCAGTTTTTCATACCCTTGAGGGTTTTACGATAAATTCGCAATAATCATCTCCCTTTGCTACACATTTTACTTCTTCACATTCATAACGATTTCCAGTATAGCTTTCGAAGGCCCCCGCCATTACTCCCGCCCGTAGCCAGCCAGCAACCTTACCAAGCCCTTTGAAATACGAACAGAAAGGGGAATTCTCAACTCTAAACCTGTAGCTATTTGTTTTTTCGTCAAATGTGACCTCTGCGGCTCCTTGTCCCCAGAGCTCTATTAGTTTGGCGAATGATTCAGCCGCCTTCTTAAGATTGATTACTTTGAACTGCTCTCTGAAATCTTTAACTAATGGAAGACCAATTTTTCCGTGATTGTACATAAACTCACTGGCCTCCTCGTATCCGAATTCTCCTATCATCATTTCGAAAACTATGGGATAAAATTTTGAATCTTGGATAATCACTCTTGATCCTAAAAACTCTAGGACGCCTTCATCCAGCATCTTCAATTGTTGGTTTATATAATCAAAATCCTCAACGGTCTTAGTACTCAGAGCAAAACCCGTGGGTCTGATCTCATAAGGAACAAAATCATCTCGATAACTAGGGGAGGGTGATTTAGCCACCCTCAAATACTTCTGAAACCTTCTGTCCACCTCCAATATTTTAATGTCCAAAACATAGTCGAACATGTGCTCTAAGGTTTTTTGATCCCTTTCTTCCAGCATACCCTTATCGAAAACAAAGATACACAAGCCAAACTGGCTGAGTCTCGTTCTCACATTGTAAATGAAATTTATAATTTTGTCTAGTTGCTGTTTTCTAAGCAAGAACAAGTTATTGGAAAGCACTAAAATACAAACATTGGGCTTATATTGCTCAATTATTTTTGAAAGTTCAACTAAGTAAGCGTTGATGTGCACAATATCCCTAGGTTTCTCTATCACATATTCTTCCTCAGAGGGGGTCTCCCCGTACATCCTCGTAAAGCCGTCTATCATAAAGAAGCGTTTGTTCTTTTCCAAGTCTTCAATATTAGACTTAAACCATTCCCTAATTCTGCTCGGGGGTATATCAAAATCTATTATGAATCCCGCATCCCCTAGAGATAATCTATTGGCGAACAAGTTAAGAGCCACAATCTCCCCCATACTTCCCGCTTCAACTAAAAAGAGAACGGAGGAATGCCTAAGAAATCCGCCACCGCTCAAATCGTCTATTTCTAAATTCCCTGAGCTAATTATTTCCACGGGATCCCTCCTTTGGAAGCTCATCTAAATAGATAACAATTAAATAATATAAAGATGCTTACACACTGATTCTTTTCAATTTGGGACTGTAGGGAAGTTATGTGAATTGTGTTTTTGTATATCCTATTTTTTTAATAAAATTGTATATTTATTATCCCACATTCCGCATCCTTTGTGAATTTTTTGGTTTTTTACCTTTTTTTCCGGTTTCTGTTCCTGTATCCTTGCAGGGATTTGCAAGCTACCCAAAAATTATTTTTTGGTAGAGTCCAGAATCTCCCATCGAATTACAAATTACTCAAAAATAAAAAAATAACCAAGGGTGCGGAAAGTAGGTTTTTAACATGATATTTTACCTAATGGGCTTTAATATATGGTACCCGGCGATTGACCTGATTAATACACCTTATATTCAAAATGATCACATTGCCATGCTTGCTAATCCTGTGAATTCCTTACTTGTACTCGACCTCTCTTACGTTTACCTATTGTTGTCGGGAGGACTCCTAGCCGCTCCCTCGTTTATTCTGTTCCCCATCCTTTCCTAGAGAGAAAAGAGCGGTAGAGCCCTAGGCTTCCTCGTAGGCTTACTAATAATTTTATCAGGAGCAGCAATCTCCACAGACGTGGGATACCTACCATTCGAAATAGTGGGAATCAGCATCATAGCAGCAGGAATGTTCGGGCTAATCGATAAATACCTGTACAAAAATTGTAACTTGAACTACCATCAAAAGTGCTCCCTAACAAGGACATATGTAAAACTGGAAGCCCCACAACTCCTCTATTTTTTGAGCCTTAAAACGTGGATATGAAATAATGTTTGTGTTTGGAATTTGTGGAATCAAGGTCTCAGAAGGGTTAAATTATTAAATGAATTTTAAATTTGTCATTGGGAGGTATCTATTTGATTTCTTTTTTGATTTGCTCCAGTTTTTGTGCTACTTCTTCTTTGAGAGAGTAGGAATATTCTTCCGTGGGGAAGAGCTCTTTTTCTACTTCCTCCTTGTACTTTGTAACAGCACTTTTAATGGCTTCCCTCACGTTTCCGAACCTCTTTACAAACTTGGGTTTAAAGCCCTGATTAATTCCAATAGCATCATGCAAGACTAGTACCTGTCCGTCGCAGTGAATTCCAGCACCAATGCCTATAGTTGCAGCCTCCACTGATTCTGTTATTAGCTTAGCGACCTGCCAAGGTATTCCTTCAAGCACGATTGAGAAAACTCCCGCCTCATCTAGGGCTTTTGCGTCTTCAATTAATGATTTTATTGCCTTCTCAGTTCTGGCTTGAACCTTATGCCCCCCAAAAATGTGTATGGACTGTGGGGTGAGTCCTATATGCCCCATTACTGGGACACCTAGGTTGAGGATGGCCTTCACCACCTCTATTATTCTTTTGCCGCCTTCGGGCTTAACTGCTTCCGCGCCGCCTTCTTGAACTAGACGCATCGCGTTTTTCGCAGCAATTTCGGGAGTGATACAGGAGCCGAAGGGCATATCCCCCACAAGTAGAGCGTACTGAGTTCCCCTTCTTACCGCGGCTGTATGTCTCACCATGTCTTCCATTGTTACTGAGAGCGTATCTTTGTATCCCAAAACGTTGTTTCCCAAGGAGTCACCCACCAGAATTATGTCTACTCCTACCTCATCCAGAATCTGAGCCGTGGGAGTATCGTAGGCAGTTAACATAACAATTTTTTTACGTTCCTCCTTCATTCTCTTTATATCTAGCACGGTTATTTTCTCTCGTTCCATTTAAACCATCAACTCGCATTACTCTTGAAATAGGAGAAAACAAATTTACCTTTAAAAAGATACTGTATAATAACAATTGCTTACACTGTTAGAAGATTCGAGGGCACGTACTATCTGCAGAATTTAGTTGTTGCGGCCGAATAGCAGATAGGGAGTCTCCAAAATCAGAGTGGAAATTATTTAAACACGCAGACTGGCCGGGGTAACATTACAAAAATGGGTATCTTGAGTGTGGGTTTAAGCATATGGCTGGAAACACCCAAAAACACCAAACATCGCCAACCAGTGGGGCATAGTGCCTTTTCTATCGACACAATTAACCTATTATGTTGCATTTCGCATGCAGATTCGGAAGTATGTCGAAAAAATTCCCCCAGAAGGTTAAATACCGTATTTTATAAAGGGAAAGTGTCATTCTCTTTGGGCAAAAAATGTTGACCATGCCCCAAAAACAAAAAACACACATAACGGGTAAAACTAGGTAACGGTATCCATGCCTGCCAGTATTTGAAAATGAGTTTTTGGGGTAGGGATACCTTTATAGTGGAGTAAAGGGAATTCCTACCCCTTAGTGATTCACATGATGAGAATACTTGTCCTCCAAGGTATAATAATCTTTCTCCGGGCATAAAAAGTTTTTGGTGCAAAAAAGGG
>JAHAWU010000140.1 GCA_018383815.1 Candidatus Jordarchaeia archaeon
AGGGGGAGACCCGCCACTTCCGGAGAAAGAGAACCGCCATGGAGAAGGTGATTCCCCTCTATAAAGCAGAGGCCCCGAAGCCCGCCAGTCCTCCGAGAATCTTCTGGGGCTATATTAACCCCCCAACCCCCGCATAAACAAACAATAACCAGGAAAACTACATACCTAAGACGGGTTCCCGTTTGAGGAGGATTTTCAGCATTTTTTCGTCTAGTTTTTCTTTTAATTCTAATCTTTTACGTATGCTTTCGTATAAAAGTTGGAGCACTGGGCTTTGAAGCCACTCTGCTGCTAGGTGTAGGGATTCGATTACTTCCATTACTCTTTTCGTCGCTGTTTTTGATAGGTCAAATTCTTTGCGTGATAGTGCTACAGCGAATGCCAGATCTTTAAATGGTATTTTTAGGGGTATAAGTTCGCTTACATCCACGTGGTGATTTTCCGTTTGGAAGAACATTTGCATAATTTTAAACACTTTTTCATCCGCTATTTTTTCGCTGCTCCAGAGTGCTTTCAAAATTACCATGAAACAGTTTATTGCGTGTTCGTAGATTTTTTCTCTACACTTCACTATTATGTTTATGTCTCTCTTTATTTGGGAGAATCTTTCAGCAATTTGGTTTATTTCGTCAATGGTGTATTCAACCAAATCCTTTGTAAAGAGGGGTGTATCCTTGAGTGCCAGCCACACTGTATGAGCAAAATCTATAGCTTTTTGAAGGATCTCAATAAGCAGGTTTACACATTTTGAGCGGTCCTCTTCCCTGAATAATTTCTCAGAGGTTGAGTACAACTCTTTAACAAGATTAGTTGCTTGAGTGTTCAAATTTTCACTTATGGTTTTAAAATTTTGGATCACAGGGGATTGGATAAATTTTGCTGAATCAGAGAGATTCCCAAACGTATTATAGAGGGAATTTGAGATTTCTAGCACTTTGGGTAGCGAAAATTCTAAAGCTGTTTTCAACTGGAATTTTAAAAGGCCAGCATCGATTTCTGAGGGATTAACTATGGACATCAAGTCAACTTTTCTTAGAATTACAGCCTCAATGTCTCTTACTCTCACAATTTTAAACAATTCACATAGGAAATCGTAAGCAGCTATCATACCCTTAAGAAAATTCTCGAAGAAGGAAACAAAAGTAGATACCGATTGGTTTGTCATAGAAATAAGGGCTCTAAAACTATCAAAGGTATACTCCTCCAAATCTTTAACAGCTTCTCTACCAAGACCGTAATGCAAACGGCCTATATCCCAAGCAATCCTAAATAAAGCAACCAGTAGAGACCGAACATCATCATAAAGCTGGGAAATATTCGCAACCCCCATACTTCCTAGTTAATGCTAATAAAAATTAATAAGAGTGGGATATATTTACTTTATTCATTCAAAATAACTCAGTAACAGTCAACAGAGCAACGAATAGTGTATCGGCTACAGCATTTAGCCCCTTTACCCGTTTTCCGAAGCATCATATATATGAATCCCATTCAATAATTTTTGGAGGATGTGAATGAAATTTTTGGGTATTGATATTGGAAGCGCAAGGATAAAAGTAGCTACTATAGATGAGAAGGGAGAGGTTACAGATTTTGTTTCAAGCGAAATTTCCAGCATAATGAAACAGCCTCAACCTTTACATAGTGAAAGAAACGTTCTGGAAGTATGGGAAAACTTATGCTCCCTCCTCAGAAAAGTAAAAGGCATAAAAGAGGTAGATGCGGTCTGCGTCGACGCTACAAGCTCCACCATAATCCCTATAGATAGGGATTTACAGCCACTTCACACAGCACTAATGTATAATGATCAGAGAGCTCAAGAAGAGGTCAAAGAAATCCTCAGAAAAAGCCCTACCGCCCAAAAGTTTCAGGAAATTTTACCCCTCGACGCCTCACTGGGCCTCCCCAAATGCCTCTGGCTACTGAAGAGAACCGAAAACGGAAAAAAAATTTTCAAATTCCTCCATGAGAACGACTTTTTCACCATGAAACTATGTGACACCATTGTAACCAGCCCAAACATTGCCAGCAAAACCCACATAGATCCTGCCACAGGCGACTTCCACGCTAAAATCTTTGAGGAAATCGGCTTCAACACAGACTACCTACCAAAAGTGGCTCCCATAGGCGAAATAGTCGGCCACGTGACACCCAAGGCCAGTAAAGAAACGGGAATACCAGAGGGCACACCCGTAGTTAATGGAGTAACTGACTCCTCCGCAGGAGATATAGCCACGGGAACAGTGGAAGTTGGTGACGTTAACGTGAATATTGGAACTTCCTTGGTGGTTCACGCAGTTGTAGATAGGGTTGTCCCAGACAAGAAGGCCAGAATCTACTATAAACCCTACCTTCAAAAAAGCTTCCTAGTAGGCGGCGCAACAAATGCCGGAACACTGCCCCTAGACGCCCTCTGCCACCTGACAAACAAAAAAATCGAAGACCTAGAAGAGGAGGCAGAAAAGGTCTCCACCGGTTGCGATGGACTAATAGCTCAATCCGAATGGCTGGGCACCAGAATTCCAGATCATAACCCAAACGTGAGAGGCTTCCTTCTGGGAATAACAAAGAAGAATTTTACTGCAGGCCACATTTTCCGCTCCTTCCTGGAAAGCAACGCCATCACACTAAACAGACTCCTGGAAATAATTTCAGAATTAACAGGGCAAGAAATAAGTGAGATAACCCTATGTGGGGGAGGAGCAAAAAGCAAACTACAGTGCCAAATCATAGCAGACGCCACAGGCAAAACTGTAAAAACAGTTGAAACAGGGGAACCCGCCATAGGCTCAGCAATCCTTGCCATGACCGCCCAAAAAAAGGAATACACCATAAAAGAATTAGTAAAAAAAATGGTTAAAAAAGGGGAAGAATACCAGCCCAACCAAAAAAATAACACCATACTACAGAATAAATCACACCAACTCTACAAACATACACAAGAAATCTACAAAAACTACACAGCCCTAACACCTTAAATTAACTACGTTGGATTCAAGGTCGCGGGTCAAACTAAAAACTTTCCGAAAAAAGATTACAAGAACCAAAAACGCATAAGAAAAAAAGGGATTTTAGGTTACGCTTCTGAAGCAGCAGTTACCTATCTACATGAAACGAAGGAAACGCAGAGCCCATCCCTTTTAGCCAACTAATTTTAAAGAATTTCAACTATGATGTACCATGCCATGTAGGTTTTAAGCCACCACTGGGAGTTAACAGCATTAAGCAGGGACGCTCCCCAACTCAGCGGAGGACCCAAAGAGGAACTGAAGAGCGTCGAAGCAATAAGATAGTTAAATATACCATCAGGTAAGGACTCGTAAAAGAATATGCCCATTTGTGCGAAGCTTACTTGTATGATTCCAGCCGCAACTATTAGTCCTGCAAATATGAGTAGTATGACGGTTATTATCAGTGAAAGGATCACCAACAATCCAGTTATCTTACTCGCCATATGTCACCACTCCTACCCCATTACAAATTTAAGGACCTGCAATTATGCCAAGCTTAAATGCCATGTACCACGCCATGTAGTTTTTAAGCCACCAGTCAGAATTGAAGACACCAAGCAGGGATGCTCCCCAACTCAGCGGAGGACCCAAAAGGGAACTGAAGATCATAGCGCCAATAAGACTTCTAATTATGCCTACACTAGGATCAACCATTAGAAGGAATATCATCCAAATATAGTTGTTAAATAGTATCTGAAGGCTGCCAGCGACGGCCAGTAGGGCTACGAATATTATTACTATAGCTGTTACTACCAGTGAGAGCACTATCACTATATCCTGGGTTTCCAACTTCTCTCACTCCTGCTCTCCATATTTTGATTAATTTTGATTTTTATGTGATTGATATTTATTGCATATTTACACATAAGAACTTTATGGTAGATGCACGTTGGCATGGTGGCTGTTCTACCCCATTTTTATTTGGGGTAAGGCTGCTTTTGCTGTGAGTTTCTACGCGTTTACCGATTCCAAATCTGATTATCATAAAGCGTCGCAAAAGGTTGTAATCGTCCACCCCCCAAAGGGACTACAAAAGTGCGCCATGCAGTTATTGGGAATGTCCAAGTGCACCAAAGCATTTATGGAGCTTCAATTAACTTGAAAAGTCTGCTTCAACCATCGCAAACCGTTCCTTTATGGAGCAGAGTTTTGCTGGGTTTCCGTCACTGGTGGGTATAATTGTTTTGGATTTGTGTGGTTTTTATTTGTTTTTGTATGGTTGCGAATTTCACATTTTTGCTATGTAATATTTAGTATATAGTTGTTTGTTTTTGCGATTTTCTCAAAATGATTGGAAAAGTTTAAATAGTCTATTGTAGATTTCTAAAGTGCTGAGCCAACACATGGTTAATTGTATCTTCCCCCTCCTCCCAAAAACGCCCTCCTCCCCCATGTGTATTATCCCCTCTCCCAGTACTTCTTTTGGTGTTGGCGATGAAGCCTACTGGTTTTGAAGGTAATAAGTATGTTAACCAAAAAGAATATTAATTGGTTTAAGGAACATTTTCTTAAGCAAGTTGAGGTGGAAAGTGAGAAATGGCATCAGATTTAATTATTATCCGCTTTAGGGAGTGTAAAGACACTGAGAAGTTCCTATCTTATTTGTCCCGCGATAACCCCGGACTTTTCAGCGATGACACCGATGGCGACCTCATAGTTTGGAGCCATAAACCGATTCTGATTAGCAAGATTGCATACCAGTTCAGCTTCGATGAGTATGATGACAGTGGCTGGAACAGTTTTGAACCCGACATTGTGAAAGCCACCATGGTTAAGAGAGAAGAAGACGCAATCTGGATACGCTAAACTCCAATTAAATCCGCGAGCACCCATAAACCAGGATTAAGCATCGCTAGTCTAGATGGTCTTCCAGACACTACTGCCCTACCATCGACACTCAAAAAATTTTTTGTTTTCAAATTTTTTATGGCTGAGTCTGGACTTATGATACTCTGATAGGTTTTTGGGGATTCGAAGGTTATCTTTAAATAGTATACCTCTTTTTTATTCTATATATTCTGTTAATGGTTGGAGGAAGGAAGAAAATGAATTTGAATATGAAGGTTGCGGACTTTATGCGGAAGCCAGTTTTTGTAGAGTTAGGAACAGATATGAAAACAGTGGCCGACCTAATGGCCAAGGAAGAAACCGATGTTCTAGTGGTGCGTGAGAAGGGCAACATTGAGGGCATAATTACGGAAATGGATCTTTTCTACATGCTGAAGAATTATGCCTTTCCAGAAATAGCTGGCCACCCCCAAGACCTTAAGGAAATTAAACTGGTAAGAACCATGATGAGTAAAAAGTCAAAGGATTTCATGAGCGCATGCCAACTCTACGGACCCCACCCTTGTCTGATGGTGGGAGAAGAAGACACACTTGAAAATGCCATCCGAATAATGGTTGCCGGAGGAGAAATGCACCTCCTAGTAATAGGGCCAAATGGTGACGTGACCGGAACAATCTCTCCAAGGAACATAATAAAAGCATTTCTCAAATAAGTCCAAATAATTTTTCTAACCAAAACAATCCCTAAATTTTTTCCGACCCTATCCACAATTCTCCCATTTTTTACCTAAAAGAAGCTTATGCTATTTTAGTGATGCCTGAAATGGAGAGAGATCTGGTTTAACGTCATCGAAGCAGTTTATTTAGGTAAGATACAGAAAAAAAGGGAGAGACAAAAAGGGTAGAAATGAAAAGTTTTCTTTTATATAACTATTGTAAATGGTGTATTTTCGGTTTAGTCGATGATTTCGAAGTGTTTTATGTCGTGGATGCTGCCCTTCCTATTTTCTTGCCAGACTATTCTCACGCGTTTGCCGACTTTAATCTTGGTTTCGTCTGTCACGTTGAGGTAGTGCCAGATGGCGGTATCCGCCCCGTCCAGTCTTACGGAGGCGGTTGTGAAGGGGAGTGGCTGAATTATTTGGCCAGTGTTGGGGTCAATGTATGGGAATTTTACCACAGTGAAGGATGTGATAGTGCCTTCCTGTGGGAGTTCCACCCAGTCCTCCATTTTGACGAAGCATCTTCCGCAGACCTGTCTCGGTAGAGCGTACACTATTCCGCACTTGTGACATTTTATTCCGTAGAATTTCTTCTCTTTCAGACCGTCGAGAAACTTGGTCCAGTATTCACCCACATGCCAATTGTAGGGTGCCCAGGTCTTCCCAGAGGTTATAGTTAGGTATTCTTTTTTCTCCTTCTTCTTTTCGCTCATCTTAAGATTCCTCCACTATTTATGCCTCTAGAATCACGATGTCGGTCCAGCTGCATCCTCCGAATCCAGTGGACAGCGTTCTTCTAACCTCGCCTGGTGCCTGACGCTTGCCCGCTTTTTTCATAATTTGGAGTGCTGCCTCGGCCACTCTGATCATGGCGGTTGCACCTATGGGGTTGGTGCAGATTACTCCTCCCGAGAGATTTACGGGCAATTCTCCGTACTTTTCGTATATTCCCTCGCGATTAAGCTTTATGTTCTCACCCGGTCCGCATACCCCTAGAGATTCCATCCACATTAGTCCCGAGAAGGAGGACGGCGTATATAACTCCATGAGGTCAAAGTCTTTGAGGGGATTCTTTATCTTGCATATTCTGTATGCTTCTCTGGAAGCCGCCTCTAAAGTAGGCATAGCAATAACGTCTCGTGCTCCCAAAGTCAGATCTCCAAAGTGGGTATAGTCGTGCCGAGTTACGCAGCATCTTACCCATGCAGGGGTGTCTGTTATTTGCCTGGCTTTCCTCTCTTCTGCGTAAATTATTGCGCAGGCTCCGTCTGACCTTGGACACATGTCTAAAAGTTTTATGGGATAGGAGAGCATTGGTGACTTCAAAACATCCTCAACAGTTATTTTTATCCGCACATGAGCATAGGGATTGTCAAGCGCGTTGGTATGTTCCCTCACAGACACTATGGCGGCGTCCTCCTCGGTTGCTCCGTAACGCTCCATGTAGCCTGTAGCGGCTGTAGCTAGGGGACCTATGGCTCCCGAGAAAAAGTCTCTTTCCATTATGGGGTTGGCACAGGTAGCAATTGCGGCTGTAGTGTCAGATTCAGAGTTTTTCTCCCACCCGATAGCCAGAACCACATCAAACATTCCAGAAGCCACATGATAGTATCCACCAATAGCAACTGTGGTTCCAGTTGTTCCCCCAGTGGTCATCTTCATAATGGGCTTCATGAAGCCTCCGGAACCGTCTATACTCCAAGTGTCAACATAGTTTATGCCCTCAAAATGGTCCATGTTTCCTATGACCACCGCATCGATCTCCTCCAGAGTGAGCCCAGCGTCATCAAGGGCTCTCTGTACCGCCTCGTTTATCATTTCCTGACCGGTTACGTCTGGTCTGTGAGACCTGTGGTGAGTTTGACCTACTCCAACAATACCTACTCTTCTCATCATTATTCACCTCATTTTCCCAGTATGAGTACACAATGGGACTGCCCACAGGGGCCATTTATTCCGTGGGCTAGTGCTACTTCAGCGTCGGGTACTTGTCTTTTATCCGCTTCTCCTCTGAGTTGTAGTACACACTCTATTATTCTGACCAGTCCTGCTACGAGCACTGGGTGGGCTGAGAGCACTCCTCCTGAGGGGTTTACTGGTAGCTGGCCACTCATTTCGGTTATTCCTTCGTCTATTAGTTTTACGCCTTCTCCCTTTTTGCAGAAGCCTAGTCCTTCCATCCACATGGGTTCCATGTAGGAAAAGGCGTCGTAAACTTCGGCCACGTCAATCTCTTTTAGGGGGTTTTTTATTCCCGCCATTTTGTAGGCTCTCTCAGCAGCGTTTCTCAGCGCCGCGGTTTCTGCCAAATCTCTCTCGCCGAGATGGTAGGCGTCACAGCAGTATCCTATTCCATTTATCCAGATGGGATTGTCGCAGATTTGTTTGGCTTTTGACTCCTTAGCAAGAATGATTGCCGCTGCGCCATCAGTAACAGGGGAACAATCAAGAACTTTTAGGGGGTCCGCCAACATTCTTGATTTGAGCACATCGTCTACGGTAATGTTTAACGGTAAGTGTGCGTAGGGGTTGTTGAAGGCGTTTTTGTGGTTTTTGACTGAAACCTTGGCAAACTGTTCTTCGGTGGCTCCATATTTTACCATGTACCTTCTGGCCTGGAGGGCGGATGAGGATATGGCGTCTAAACCCAGTATTCTTTCATAGATGGGGTCGAATGCGCAGTTGAAGACTACTCTGGGGTTGCATTCTGAAATTTTGGCGTGGGCACATACCACGGTGGTTTCAAATTCTGCCAGTGTGCGCATAACACCCATCACTGTTCCAAAGGTTCCGTCCCCTTCGACGGTGGTTACGTCACGCCCCACCGAACCCGAAGCATCCATAACAGCCATGCTGGAAATGGTTCTTCCATCCCAGAAATCACTGCTGACGGTCACCACGTTCTCGATATCGTCTCGCACCAGTCCCGCATCGTCCAGAGCCTTTGTGACCACTTCGAATATCATGTCTGCGAAAAGCTGTTTGGGCTTCTTACCCTCATGCTTTGTTTGGGCTACTCCTACTATTCCAACTTTCATAACATTTTCACCCCACTGGCTTGAAGTATTTTATGTCTAGGTAGTTGCCCTCGGGTTTCTCGTTGAACACTGCCTTAACCCTCATGCCCACCTTTATCTTGTCAAAGTCGACTTCCCCTAGGAAATGTACCATTCCAGTGTCGGCTCCGTCCAGTTTTATTATGCCGTATGCTAAGGGTGGTTCTTTTGGCTGAATGAGTGGTTCACTGTACCTAACGATGGTGTAGGTGAGTAGGGTTCCGGTATCGCTTAGTTCCACCCATTCACGGCATTGCTTAAAGCACTCTATGCAGATTTTCTTGGGTGGTACGTAGACTTTGCCACATTCTGGACACTTGGTTCCCCAAATCTTTTTTTCTCTCAGTTGTTTGTAAAAGTAGGTTGCATATTCTCCGGCGTGCCACTGGTAGGGAACTTTTATTCCACTTCGATGAACATATATTCCCTCATCTTTTTCTGCTAGTTCACTCATAACGGTAACCTCACTCATATTTGGATAAGACTCCCACTTCGCCCCACGATTAAGACACGGTATATTTCACACCTGAAGTTCCCAAATTTCCACTCTTAACACCTGAGTTTTTGGATAGTTTCAATAATTGGAGGATGTGTGCTGCGCCCATAAATTAGGTTTCCGCACCTTATTTTGGGGGTCTACAAGCTGCTTAGTTCTGCGTTTAACGGTGTTTTACCTTGGTCTTTTTTAAATATTTATTTCGTCAGGGGGTATTTTTCGGTTCTGGGGGCGAAATGGGATTGTGTTATAACGCTCATTCCTTTAAATATTAAAATTTTTTGCCAAAATTTTGGGGCGCAATGTAATATGTATGTTATTTAGGTAAACTACAAAGTTAGGTACTGCCAATGTATTTTTATGAAAGCTGAAGAAGTCATTCAAAACTTAAACCTAGAAAAC
>JAHAWU010000141.1 GCA_018383815.1 Candidatus Jordarchaeia archaeon
CTACGCAAACACAAAAAGGTCAAACAAAACCATCCCAGCTGCCAATACTTCCGAAGAAACGCGGCAAAACCAAAGAGCAGCTAGACTCCCAAAACAACAACCAAAAATAAGTTTCCGAAGTACTAAAGATTTATTAAAATTTAAAAAGGTTTGGAATTTATTCTTAAATCGGTTTAATATGCCGCTGAAGAAAGCTTATTAAGTCTGTTATTTTTAGAAGGGTAATACAGCTCACATGGTGTTACTGAATTGTCAGAAGACCAAGCCAGAGTTTTTTCAGGAACTCTATATAATTATGTTACTTTGTTTCTCATAGTTATACTAACTGCCATTAACACTATTATTATTGCTAATGCTATTGGTGCTCAACTTTATGGCGGTTATAGTGTTGGTAAAATTATAATTGATCTACTTACTGGGCTTTGCTCTCTTGGTTTGAGTGCAGGGCTGGTTCGTTTTATTCCTGATTTTCTTGCCAGACAAAAATTTAGCTCTGTTAATTCAGCTATAAGTACATCAAGTATTGTAATTTTTTCAGCTTCTGCTTTATTCACAGTTATTTTCTTTTTTGCATCGCCATACATAGCAACGAACATCTTCAGTAATTATTGGTTAACACCCATTCTACAGATTATGAGCTTAACTTTTCCCTTGATAGTTGTTAATGCCGTTACCGACTGGATTCTAAATGGCTTCCAGAGATTCGGTCTATCAATGTTGATTAGAATGGTATTTACCTCTATCTATCTTCTTTTTGTTGTTATTTTCCTCGGCTTGGGATTTAGTATTGAGGGTGTAATATATGCGTTTATTCTGGGATATGCTGTATCTGGAGTGGTTGGGGTTATCTTCGTTTTGAGGGTGAGTAGGAAAGTAATTAAATCAGAGGAAAAATTTAAGATTTTTGATTTCTGCCTTTTTAAAGACATGTTTAATTTTGGCAAATGGGCCTACGGTATTTCCTTTGTTGAGCTTGGTTTTCAGCGTTTTAACGAGCTTGTCATAGGTGTTATTCTTTTAGAGGTTGCTTTAGCAGTGTACAGAATTAGCCAGACGTTCTCATCGATTCTTGGTTATGTGGGATTGGCCCTCGCGACTACACTGAATCCTTATTTTTCTGAGCTAACATCTATCAGTAGAGAAGAAAAAGCAGTTAGTATGATGAAAAGGTCAACTAGCTATTCATTAATTATATCTTTGCTGATTGCCGCTCCCATTATTGTGTTCGCTTATCAAATTTTGGAAACATTCTTCACTCAACAATATTTTTCGGGAGCCGACCCCTTGAAAGTCCTTATCATTGGTTATGTTATTGCTAACATCTCAAAACCAGTCGGGTCATACTTTTTTGCTAAGAAAAAACTCTGGATAAACTTCTCAATCCAAACCATCTCTTTGCTTACAGTAGTTGCATCAAGCTATCTCTTGATTCCAATTTTCGCCATGAATGGGTTAAATCAATATGGCGGAATGATCGGAGCTGCAATTGGTTTTACTTTAGGTTGGATAGTTAACTTAATATTATTCGCATATTTCACTAGAAGGTACTTTAAGATTAATATTTTGGAAAAAAATTCTGCAATTTGGGCAATCACATTCATTCTAGGAATCACGGTTCTAGCCCTTCTCACCAAGATTAATTTTGAATTATCCATTTTAGGATTAGTCATATTTGAAGCTGCCTTAGCACTAAAATACAAGCGCGAGTTACTTAATTTAGCCAAAACCGCTGAAGCCTACCTACTGCCCCTGCAAAAAAGTAGAGAAAAAATAGGTCAAAACCATTAGTTCGTATAAACCTTTATGTTATCCCACAATCTCTCAGATTCTCGCAAGTGATAATACGTTTATTTTAATTTAGAATAAACCCTATAGGCGTATTGATTAGTTCAACCAGCTAGGTATAAATTTTCGAAAATCTGAATCATAAAACTTTTTTTAGGACCTAGTGAGTGAACCCGTATTAAAATCATGGATTTGCACAATCCTTAAAAATAGAAAAGTTGGTATAAATAAAACAGTAAAAGCGTAAAACTGTAACCTAAAATTTAGCGTCGGTTCAGAGCGTTGAGCGTCAATCTGGAGCCGGGTTAGTCTAGCGGCGAGGCGCCGGACAGTCTTTGCCCGGAATGCAGATTCGGTATTTCCGGCTTGACGTCAAGCTGGGGCCGAAACCAGGGTTCAAAATCCTTGGAGGTTCGCCTCCTATGAGGAAAATCCCTGACCCGGCTTCACTTTCTATAAGCATTAATGGAAACTTGAAATATTTTCCCAAGAGACTAGAGACGATGTATTTATATGGAAAAGGGAAAGCGATAAGTAATTATGCTGGCTAATGGAAGTTTAATGTGGTTAGCTCTTATATATAGTGGTTTGATTTGCAAGAGGATAGTTTGGAGAGTGGGCTGTTGAATTTTGGGCGTGATGATGTTGTTAGAATTGGTAGTGCTCTTGACGCTTTAGTCTCTATTTTGTGTGTGGTTAGGGCTTTTGCTCCGGAGTATAATTTTGATTCTGCTGCAGAGGAAAATATTAGGAGGCTTCTGGAAACTGTGCGGGATACCCTGGATTTGACAATGGATAAATTTGGTTTGAGGAATCGGGCTTGGGTGAAGGGCACTGATGTAAGAGCAGTTGATTTTTCGGGTGTTCTTTTTATTGTTGTTTCTTCCTCTGCGCGGAAAAGGCTTTTGGATTTGGGTGTTGATCCTAGGTTTGTTGTGGTGACTGGTGGGCCTTTGGATGTGAGTGATGTTAAGATTTTGAATCCGAACATTTCTGACGGGGCTCTTGAAAATGTGAGGAGGAAGGTGGAGAGTGTTTGGCGGGACATTGAGAGGAAGGCCCCAGAGGCGAGAAGGGTTTTGATATTGGCTGAGGCTGGTAATAGGGGGGATTTGATGGTTTCTGAGAGGGCGGGTGAAATTGAGAGGAGGACGGGGGTGAAAACTTTTGTTAAGATTTTTTCCAGTCTCAAGGATTTGTCGCCTGAATTTTTTGAAGAGTTTTTGGGTGATGCTAATGTTTGATGAGAGTGTTTTGGAGAAGTATAGGAATTTGGCTCGTGGCGTTGAGGAGAGTATGATAAATCTTCACCCTATTCAGTCTGGGGGTAGGGCTGGTGATTATCCGGGGATTGTTCAGGCTGTTTTGAGGTTTGTTGATGGTTATAGTGTGTGTGATTTTTGTATGAAGGGTAGACTTGACCTCATTGATTCTCCTCCACTTTGCGATTTTCATGGGGATATTGCCGCCTTTTTGGATATGGATGTGGCTAGGCTTTTTCCGGGTTGTCGCCAGGCTCAGTATGCTGCTTTTCATGCTTTGGTTAAACCCGAGGACACAATTATTATTGATTCATTGGCTCATTATAGTACTTATTTGAGTGCTGAGAGGGTGGGTGCGAGGATTGTTGAGGTGCCGCACTCAGGGTATCCCGACTTTGACCTATTTCTTGACGCTTATGCGGATAAGATTGAGGAGGTGAAAAAGGAGACGGGTAAGTGGCCGGCTTTGGCCTTTTTAACCCATGTTGATTATAATTATGGTAATGTTTTTGATGCGAAGAGTGTGGGCAGAATTGTGCATGATTATGGTATTCCTTTTGTGTTAAATGGGGCGTATACTGTTGGGCGAATGCCCGTCTCGGGAAAGGAGTTGGGTGCCGATATTTTGACTGCTTCACTGCACAAATCTTTTGCCTCTCCGGCGCCCTCAGGGCTTCTGCTGGCTAACAAGGATTATGCAGAGGTTATCTTCAAAAGTTCTTCAATTAGGGGTCCTTGGAGTGGTAGAAGTTTTGAGAATAAGGAAGTTGAAACTTTAGGCTGCACTCTTCCTGGCTGTGTAGCCATCGGGGTTATGGCTGCTTTTCCATACGTTGCTGAACGCGTCAAACATTGGGACGAAGAAGTTAAAAAGGCAAGATATTTCATAGAACAGTTAGAAAGAGTGGGAGGCATAAAACAGCTGGGGCAACGTCCACACAACCATGACTTGGTGCACTTTGAAAGCGAACCATTTTTTGAGATAGCCCAGAGCCACCCTCGAAAAGGATTCTTTCTTTATGAAGAATTAAGGGAAAAGGGAGTCACTGGAGTTCAACCTGGCTTATCAAAGTTCTTCAAAGTTTCAACATATGGAAAAACGTGGAACCAGATTAAACTGGCAGCTGAGGCATTCTTAGATATTGCACGAAAGTATAACCTCCCAATACACTAAAAATAGGGAATAATTAGCAGTATAATCCCTATATGTTTCACAAGGTGCAAGGTCTATTTCGATGATTGCGTCCCTGATAGTTAAGTCAACGCCGTCAGGTCTTTTCTACACCTGAAGGTTCTCTCAAAAAATTGGGAGTATAAAAGATTAAAGTATTAGCAATTCTTCGCCTGAAGGATGCTTTAACCCAAAACAATTTGTTAGAGGGGGCCTCTTAGATTTTGTACTTTTCTCGGTATAGGGATAGGAGATTTTGAATTTCGTTGTTTTGTTGGGCGCTGTCTTCTAGAATGTCTAGTACTTTGTCTATGTTTACTCCGCCTATTTTTTGTTTGATTTTTAGGTTTGATTTGAGGTCTAGGGGGGATAGTTTTCCCTGTAAAAAGTCCAAGTATGATTTGAGGGGTGCTACATATTCTGCTTGGTAGTCGGGTATTTTGTCTGGAGTTATAGAAATTTTTCCGTTTCCCAGAACTAGTGTGAAAGCCATTTCTCCCTCTGGTTCTGGGACTGCTGTGATTCTCTCGTAAATTTTGATTTTGGGTATGACTTGCAGAAATTCTTGGCTCTTTTCTTCGCGGGGTATGGCTTTCTCAAATATGTGTTTGAGGATATTAAATAAGTCCATGACTGTTCCCCTTTTTGATTTCTTGTTTAGATGAACTGTGCAATTTGGTATTTAAAGTTGTTCTTTAGGGATTCTTAATTATATTAAAAAATAGGTTATTTATTATCAATAATATTTTTTAAAAATTTTTAGTTATATTTTTAATTTATTTTTTTTTCAATTACTTTCCTGGCTATTTCTAAGAATTCGCTCTTGAATATGCCCTTCTGAAGGGTTCTCATTTTCTCCTTCACGTCCATAAAACGGGCGCGGATGATCTCTTTGCTCTGCTCTTCCTGTTTCTTCTTTAACTCGTAAACTATCTCTTTTATCTGTTCATCGGTGGCTTCTATTCCCTCCTCCTGAAGCAAGTACTTCACAATGTGTCGTCCTGACTTTTTGCCTAGGAATAGCTCAGTCTGGCGTCCTATAAGTTCTGGGGGAAATGGTTCATAGGTGCTTTTATTCCTCAAAAGAGCATAAACGTGAATGCCACTCTCATGCCTGAAACTGTTATCTCCAACAAGAGGCTTATGCACGGAAAGAGGAATTCCAAAAGTTCTCTCAAAAATTTGTGAAACCTCGTAAATACGGTCCAGCTTTATGCCAGTATCAACCTTGTACAACAATTCCAGAGAAACAACAACCTCCTCAAAGGAAGCATTCCCACCCCTTTCCCCATACCCGTTTACGCAGGTGTGAGGGTAAATGACGCCTTCTTCCACTCCGGCAAGAGTGTTTGCTGTTGCCAACCCGAAATCATTGTGGCAGTGAACAGAAAGGGGGACGTTCCTATTGAATCTGGAGTTTAATTCATCTCTTACTCTACCAACAAGATATTTCATGGATGTTGGACGCATTATACCTAAGGTGTCTGCTAGTGCAATTTTGTCTGCTCCCGCATCTATGGCAGCCAAACAAATTTTCATTAGTTCATTAAAATAGGCCCGCGTAGCATCCTCAGCTACAAAGTCCACGACCACGCCATGATCTCTGGCATAATTTATGGCGTCGACTAGCATTTCAACTGCTTCTTCCACGCTTTTCCTTAATGAATACTTGAGTAGAATTCTACTGGTTGACATAAAAATGGGGATTTCTCCAACATCGCAGTCCAGACATGCATCTATGTCGGCTCTTCTTGGCCTAGCGGTGGCAGCAACCTTTGTATTAACAAGATTTTCACGTGATAAAGCTTTAACAACCATTTTTTCGGATTCAGAAACAGCAGGATAACTCGGAACAATAACCTTAACTCCAATCTCATCCAATACCTTTGACAAATAGACCTTCTCATCCACCGTCAAAAAAGTACCCGGCGTTTGCTCACCGTCCCGCAAAGTTTCATCCCAGATGAAAACTTTTTTAGGCAAGTGCCTAGGCAGAGTTTCCCGCATCCTATTATAATCCATTATCTGATCTTCCACTGATTCCAAAACCATCCTTTAAAAACCACCGAAAACTTTTAGTACAGTGAAACAGAGTAACAAAAGTTTAAAAACCTTATATTTACTATGCGCAAGGCTGCAGAGTTTCTTGGATGCAGAACTTCTAAAAGCACTCTAAATGTATTTCAATGTTCAGGCGATGGTTTTCTTTAGGTCTTCCCATAGTTTTGGTAGGATTTCTGCTGCCTTTCCCTGAATGGAAAGAGTCACATATGGTGTTAAAACTGTGGGTTCCCTGTTCACTTCTATCACTACTGCGCCTCTTTCTCTAGCTAGTAGTGGGAGGTCTCGCGCCGGTGAAACCACCCCCGATGTCCCTATGACTAGGAAAAGTTCTGCCCTCTGACTAAGATATAGGGCGGCTTCCAATGTTTTCTGTTCTAGGGGTTCCCCAAATTGGACCACGTGGGGGCGGAGTGCTTCCCCACAACTATGGATTGGAGGAATAGTTTCAAGAGGTGTTTTTGGCAGGTCAACTATTTCGCCATCTTTAGGGCATCTTCCCTTCCACATGTTGCCGTGAAGTTCCAGTACTTTTCTGCTTCCCGCACGACGATGCAGACCATCAACGTTTTGAGTTATAAGATAGAAATTTTCAAAGAAATCCTCCATTTCTACGAGTGTGAGATGGGCCGCGTTTGGTTTACAGCGGCTAACAAGTTCTCTCCTCCATTCATAAAACTCCCATGTTCCCTTCGTATTCCATGGGGGACTCGCTTTTCGGGCAAGGTTTCTAGCTGTCTCATTTTCCCACATTGAGCCTTTGCCTCTAAAAATAGGCACTCCGCTCTCAGCGGACACACCTGCCCCGGTAAGAGCCACAATCAAAGATTTTCTATTCAAATTTAGTTTGCCAATAAGATCCATCTGTTCTCCATCCCAGAGAAGCATAAAAGGTGGCTCATCAATTTAAGTTGTAATCTGGAAGGAAATGTACATAAACAGATATGAATCATTAAACCTATGAACGTCTAAACATTTATAAGTTTTAAAAAGTTTTTTCCATAAGTGTTTATGACATGTGACTTGTAGAAATTCTAGGAATTGTAAATTTCTTGTTTGGAGTTGGTTGTTCATGAGGGCTGCATTGTTTCAAGGGCCTAAGGCTAAACCTATGTTTACTGTTGGGGAGGTGGAAAATCCCAAGCCTAAGGCCAACGAAGTGGTAGTTGAAGTTGAAGCCTCAGCCTTGTGTGGGACAGATCTTCACATTCTGGATGGGACGCTTCTTGGCAAGGCGTATAAGCAACCGCCATTAATTGTGGGTCATGAGTGGGCGGGTACAGTTGTTGAGGTTGGTAGTTTGGCTGAAAAATTTGAAGTGGGTGATAGGGTTTTCAGCTCACCGAACTTTTCCTGTGGTGTTTGCACCTTCTGTTTGAGGGGGCAACCCAACCTATGCGATAAGAGGGGGGTTTTCGGGTTGAATGCCCCAGGAAGCAATGCGGAGTACATTGTAGCACCACAAGAATCCCTTTATCATCTTCCGGAGGGAATAAGCTTCAGAGTGGGTTCCCTGATGGGTGACACTCTTGGAACCGCTTATCATGCGGTTAGGCGGGCACAAATACAGCCGGGGGATGTGGTAGCATTGTGGGGTCTGGGGCCTGTAGGTATGACAATATCTCAAATGGCTAAGATTGCGGGAGCTGCAAAATTGATAGTTGTGGATGTGGTTCCTTCGAGACTGGAAGAGATTGGTAAGTTGGGCGTTGCCGACCATGTAATTGATGGTAGAGAAAAGGATGCGGTAAAGGAAGTAAAAGATTTGACTGATGGAGTGGGTGCTGATATCACAGTTGAGGTGACGGGTGTAGATTTGGCTCTGGGTCAAGCCTTTGAAGCGTTGCGTAAGGGAGGAAAACTTTTACTGGTTGGAACGCACTCCAAGAAATATGAGCTTTGGTCTCTTGCGGTAATGTATAGGGAAATTTCCATTATTGGAACATTTGCCCATGTTCCTACCGAGGCGGAGTATTTCGTAAATCTTGTGGAGTCAGGAAGAATCAAGTTGGAGCCACTAATCACCCATGAATTCGGATTAGATGAGGTGAACACCGCCTTTGAGCTTTTCATGGCAAGAAAAACCAATAAAGTAATTCTCTATCCCAAAAGGTAGGCTGACAAGAATTCACATAATTTGTTTGAATCGGTTTCCGCACATCACAACTTCAATTTAGTTTCAGTGTTTATGTGGCATAGTATTTAAAAGGAACTCAACTTTTTGAGCGTTGGTTTAGAATAGTTAATCCTAGGAAACCGGATAATGTACCTAAAGCGAATAGGACTAGGATACCTGCCCAGTCAAACGTGTATCCTATTCTTATAGCCTCGTTCTGCAAGAATAGACTGAAAATTGAAACACTCAGCCCTATTAGGGGGCAGTCTGGTAACCATTTTTTTTCGCCACTCCATGAGAAATATATTAACGCCGCCACAGTTCCGGAGGCAATGGTAGTAACCACTGCGTAAACAAGATCGAAATTATGATAATAGCCGCAGAGTGTAACCTGTGAATAATCAACCCCCGCAATTCTTGAAATTATATAAGGCCTTAAACCAGAAAGCACAGCCAACAAAAAAAGGCTAAAGCCAGCAGACGCAAAAATGAAAGTTAAACCTCTTTTAGGCGAATAATCCTCCTCGAATTCAAAAGTTTCAGCCTCTTCCCTTGAAGCGTCGTCTTCAGAATTGGAACTCTTCTTATTTGCAATCCCACTATTTTTTTCCTTCACCAACATCCATCCAGTAGATCAGGAGCTAGCTGAAATTAAGTATTTCAATAATTTTAAAAAGTTTACCTAAACATACGAGCTCCCGACTTCCAGTTTTAAACTAATATAAAAGTTTTTTGAAGTCTGCCTTTTTATGTCTTCATTTGTGAGTAGAGTCTTATTTGCAACCACAATGGACCAGAAACCCTCACCAAAGACTAGCGAAAACATGCGATTAGAAACAGGAGCCACAGGGTTCAACCAATTAAGGAATAGGAGAAACAAAGATACCAACCACAGCAAGCACATCTCCAAAACTGAAAAATCGGCTTCTCCTCTCCTTTGAACGAGAAGGCGCCTTAAATATGTGGGTTGTTGGGATAGTTCGAAAAGAATAAAATCGTGCTCGAACCCATCCCAATAGTGGTGGACATCCATGTCCAAATTCACGATTGAGGCATTTAAGTTTAA
>JAHAWU010000142.1 GCA_018383815.1 Candidatus Jordarchaeia archaeon
AATTTATTGTGCGAAAGGTTTAAATAGTGTTTTTGTGCATTTATATTTCAGGTATTATACATAATGTATAATACATAAAGTTTACTACATTGAATAAAAAACCAGCGAGGTGTAAAACCATGAACAGATTCGACGACATCTTCAAGGAACTAAGAAAAACATTAAGAGAACAGGAGTTCATATTCGACCGCCTATTCAGACCAGCATTGGAGACAGACACCGAAGAAGCACCACTACACTACAGCTTCTCAATCCACGTAGACCAAGACGGCGAACCAGCAATCACAGAGTTCGGAAACACAAACCCCAACAGGGAAGAACAAGTTGACGGAGCAGTGCAAACCCCATACACAGAAACCCACATAGACAAGGACGCTGGAATCCTAATAATAGTCGCAGAACTGCCGGGTGTATCCAGGGAGAACATCAAAGTCAAGGCCAACAGGAGGAAGGTAACCATATCCGCAGAGTCAGAGAAGAAAAAGTACTACAAGGAAGTGGACACGGAGCGGGAAACCGACCCCAAATCCACCAGTGCACAGTACAAGAACGGAATCCTTGAAGTAAGAGTAAAGTTTAAGGAACCGCTGGAATCCGAAGAATTCGAAGTAGAGGTAAAATAAAAATAAAAGATTATATGTTTATTTAAAAAAATTTTTATGTTAACAGTTAATTGGTGGTGAAAAGTATGACCAATCAAAAAAGCATAATTGTGAGAGTAGCAGAGGCAAAGCCTAGAGATGTGGGAAGAAACATCATCCGCATTGATCCCAAAATCGCAAGCCAAATGGACATAAGAACAGGCGACGCGGTGGAAATAGTTGGAAAAAGGAAAACCGCAGCCCTAGCCTGGCCGGGATACCCGGAAGACACAGGCAAGGGAATTATCAGAATAGACGGTGCCACAAGAAGAAACGCTGGAACATCACTTGACGACAAAGTGGAAATAAGAAAAGTTGAGGCAAAGCCAGCCACCAGCATCACCTTTGCTCCCACCCTAGCCATAAGAATCACGGGAGCCGAAGACTATCTCAGAAGGCTCCTTGAGGGGCGGGTAATAAGCATAGGAGACTACGTGGAAATTGCTGCCCTAAGCGGCAAAATCGTCCTCATGGTAACAAACTTCACACCCAAATCAGACACAGTAATTATGACCAGCGAAACAGAGGTAAGAATAAGCGAAAAACCAGCAGAGGAAATCGAAGCCAAGAAAGTCCCCAGAGTATCCTATGAAGACATTGGAGGGCTGGACGAGGAAATCAGAAAGGTTAGAGAAATGATAGAGCTGCCACTCAACCACCCAGAACTCTTCAGCAAGCTGGGAATAGAGCCCCCCAAGGGCGTGCTCCTCTACGGACCACCCGGAACAGGTAAAACATTGCTAGCCAAAGCTGTGGCAAATGAGACCAACGCCAACTTCTACAGCATAAGCGGACCAGAAATAATGAGTAAGTTCTATGGTGAAAGCGAGAGCAGACTGAGGGAAATATTTGAGGAAGCTGAGAAAAATGCGCCCAGCATAATATTCATTGATGAACTGGACTCCATAGCTCCCAAAAGGGAAGAAGTGACAGGCGACGTTGAGAGGAGAGTGGTTTCACAGCTCCTAACACTCATGGACGGGCTTAAAAGCCGAGGAAAAGTCATAGTGATTGCTGCGACCAACAGGCCAAACGCAATAGACCCAGCTCTCAGACGTGGAGGCAGGTTCGACCGGGAAATTGAAATCGGCATACCGAACCAGGACGGCAGGAGAGCAATATTCCAGATACACACGAGGGGAATGCCGCTGGCAGAGGATGTTAACCTGGAGGAGCTTGCCAGAGTTACACACGGCTTCGTAGGCGCAGACATAGAGGCACTCTGTAAGGAGGCGGCAATGATAGCCCTGAGAAGAATACTGCCAGAAATAGACCTGGAGGCAGAAACCATTCCCGCTGAGGTACTGGATAAGATACAGGTCACAAGGGAAGACTTTGAAAATGCACTCAGAGACATTGAGCCATCAGCATTAAGAGAGGTCTTCGTCGAGGTGCCAAACGTCACCTGGGAAGACATAGGAGGACTAGACGAAGTCAAAAAGCAACTAATCGAAGCCGTAGAATGGCCACTCAAATACCCCAACCTCTTCAGACACATGAAAGCCAACCCCCCAAAAGGAATACTCCTATATGGACCTCCGGGAACCGGAAAAACACTACTAGCAAAGGCAGTAGCCCACGAAAGCGAAGCAAACTTCATCTCAGTGAAGGGCCCTGAGTTCCTATCCAAGTGGGTAGGTGAATCTGAGAAGGCTGTACGTGAAACATTCAGGAAGGCTAGGCAGGCTGCTCCCTGTATAGTGTTCTTTGACGAGATTGATTCCATCACTCCTGTTAGGGGAGGCGACTTTGGAGATTCACATGTGACGGAGAGAGTTATTAGTCAGATATTGACGGAGCTTGACGGTCTTGAGGAACTTAAGGGAGTGACAGTAATTGCAGCTTCGAACAGGCCGGACATAATTGACCCTGCGCTTCTGAGGCCGGGGAGATTTGACCAGCTGATTTACATTCCTCTTCCAGATCTTGAGACGCGGAAAAAGATATTCGAGGTGCATCTACGCGGAAAGCCTCTTGCAGGAAATGTTGACATTGAAAAGCTGGCTGAAGAGACTGATGGATATTCTGGCGCTGACATAGCTGCGGTTTGCAACGAGGCTGTCATGGCCGCCATAAGAGAATACATTGCAAAGAACGGCAAGGATCTCAGTGGCAAAGAGGAAAAAATAGACTGCAAGATTACCATGGAGCACCTTGAGGAAGCGCTGAGGAAGGTTAAACCCATGTCGCGCTCAAGGAGAGAACAGTTGGAAAAGCTTTACTGCAGCTTTGCGGAGAATAAACCGTAAGAGGGATGGTGTCTCTCCACTTCTCCCCATTTTTTTGTTTTAAGGGAAAGATAGGGTTGGTGTTTTGGAATGGAGAGGGAAATTTCCCTTGAGGATTTGATGTTCATTTTGGGTAATCCTATTAGGCGTAGGATTCTCCAGCTGCTTACCCAGGGGAGCCGCTACCCTTTTGAGATAGCTACTCAGCTCAAAATTACTCCTAGGGCGGTTTCTCAGCATTTGGCTCTTCTTGAGGAGAAGGGCATTGTGAAGAAGAGGGTTGTTGAGAGTCCTATTGGTCCTGAAAGGACTTACTACTATGTTGACGCTTCACTGTTTCTGTCCTTTAGCATTGCTCCCAACACTTTCAGAGAGATTTTGGACGTGTTACCTGATGTTGTTGAAACGGACAGTGGCAAATTGAACCGGTTTCTTAAGGGGATTTACAGTTTGGAGAAGTTACAGAGTCCTCTGGAAAAGCTGAGAAAAGGTGTGGAATTGCTGAACAGCATAGAAGAGAAACTGATTGCTCTGCGGGAGGAGGAGAAGCGGCTCATTCAGTTCTCACAGATGATTTTCCGGGAGATGGACCAGGCTATTAGGGAATTGGGTCTTCTACCCGACGCTGCTTCTTCGCTGCGGATACTACTTGAGTCTGGGGGAGAGTGCCCCCTCTCCAAGATTTCCGAACTCCTAGATATGAGGGAAGAGAAACTGATGCAGACACTGAAAGAATCAGAGGAGAAGGGAATAATAAGAATAGAATCCTCCAAGAAAGACAATAAATTTGTGCTACGCCTCTGCAAAAAGGACTAAAGCTAGAATCACACTCCCAAAAAAAGAACTAATACCCAGCAGTGTAGGAAGACCTAACAGCCTTTTACATGCTCCCAACCTTCCGAACGATTCGGAATTGGGCTTTACCCCTATTCTAGAATAAACCTTCAGCATTTGAAAATGAGTTTTTGGAGGGACTAGAGTTTTTAGTCACCAAAAGTTGCCCCGTGCCCACAGCTGGTCACCCGTAGAAAAAAAGGAGGGGGGCGAATGTTTATATTGACCATAACGTTACAGGATTTTCTCTTCTTTACACCATGTGAATACCTGTAGAAATTTTGGTGCTCCAAGGTATGTGAGGATTAGCAGTAGGAGGTTTTTTAGCTCTTCCTTTGTGAAGCCGTTTTTCATAAGCTCGTTGAGGTGGAATTTGAATGGGGCCTCGTACCCCTTCACAGCCAGTATAGTGGTTACGATAAGTTCCCTTACTTTTGGGTCGAAGAAGGTGTATGTGTCTGCTGTGAAGGCAGTAAATTTTTTAAAGGATTCAGGGAAGTCCTCCGAGAATTTCAGGAAGGCCTTCACTGCTTCTTCTCCCTTGGAATCCATCATGTCACCTCCCTAAAGTCTTTTTTCCTCACCTCTCCGCCGTCCACCGGCCGCCAGCAGCCCTCCATCCACAACCAAAGTTACACCAGTAACGTAGGAGGCCTCCTCAGACGCAAGGTACAGTGCAGCATAGGCCGTGTCCCAAGCCGTCCCTATTCTCCCAAGTGGTATCGACTGCCTTAAAACGGCGCGCCTCTCCTCCGTCATTATCGGGGCGACCATGGGTGTGTCGAGGAATCCTGGTGCGATACAGTTAACCCTTATCCCATACTTTGCTAGGTCGACGGCCATACATCTTGTCATGTTTATGATTGCGGCTTTTGTTGTGCCGTAGGTTAGGCTGGGGTGAGCCACAAAGCCCGCTGCGGAGGAAATGTTAATTATGGTTCCACCGCCACCCTTAATCATTACTGGCACCGCGTGCTTAGACACAAGAAGAATGCCTTTCAGGTTTGTGGCAATTACTCTGTCCCACTCCTCCTCGCTTACTTCGAGAACCCCTAAGCCACTTGCTATGCCAACAACGTTGACGAGTACGTCAAGTTTACCGTACTTCTCCACGGCCAAGTCAACCATGCCTTTTGCATCCTCACTCCTCGTGGCGTCTCCTCGAACAGCGACAGCCTCCTTGCCCTCCCCACGTATCATGCTTACGGTTTCCTCCGCTGAAGGGAGGCTTATGTCAGCACACACCACCTTGGCTCCCTCCCGAGCAAAGAGGATTGAAATAGCCCTCCCGTTCCCCACACCCGGACCAATGGAGCCCGCACCAACAACCAGCGCCACCTTGCCATCCAGCCTCAAAACACACTCCCTCCAAAAAATCTTTTACAAGTTTCAAACCATTATAGGTGCTTAATTCGACGATACTAAATCAGTTCAGGGACGCTGTTATAGCGTTTCAGCCCCTTTAATAGGCATGCTTAACTTAAAGCCTTTTTTAATATTTAAAATTTTGGTTAACAAATTCGCGTTTAGCTTTTTTATTTTCTGAAGGGGGAGTAAAAAGTTTTTATTGCAATTGCTTGTTGGTTTGTTCTGGGTTTGGTTCTCAAGCAGACCTCCTGCGTGGTTCTCATTCCCCCTTATTATTCCTTATATGGGGGTTAGGTTTATTTTTTCTTAGCCCCCTTCTTCTCACATTTATTCTGCAGTAGTCTCCTTTTGCCAGAAGGAGCTTTCAATAGGACTTATTTCCGAGTCGAAACCCTCATTCCGGGGAGAATTCGCCGCCCTCCAAAAGGCCCCAAACCCCAAAGTGCACCTAAAAACTTTTTATGCTCAATATTTCTTCTGATACAAGTACTTGAAAACGGAAGTCTCTTTTTGGGAATCAATTCAAAATGTTCCAAACTGTCGCACATACCGCCTCAACCAGCGTAAATTTCAATAATGTGGATTTAACAATTTTTAGTTAATAGAAAATAGATTTGTATTGATGTATAGGTGATTAAGAGAGGTAGAAGTTCGGTGCCTGAAAAGATTAGGGTAGCCACCGACTTTGATGAAATCTGCTGGGCCTTTGAAGATGTCTCGTTTGATACTAGGTATTACTTGGACCTTAAGACTGGCGAGATCATCTTTGTCTCAGATTTCATGGATAGGGAGGAAATCGAAGAAATTAGGGAAAAATTGGATGCGGAATTTGGAGAACGCTACATTCTGATTCCAAAAATGGACCCCAGCGAGGGCTACAGGGACATGGAGGATTTTATTGAAACGGTTCAGGACGAGAATCTCAAAGAGAAACTCTACATAGCGATAGATGGCAGGGGCGCTTTCAGACGGTTTAAAAACGTGTTGCTGAACTATCCCGAGGAGAGGAAGAGATGGTTCAAGTTTAAGGATGCCAGAGTAAGGGAACGGGTGAAAGAATGGCTAGATGCGAAGGGAATAGAAATAATACACACTAAAACATTATGACTCAGAAACACATCACCAGAAACAACGTACATAAATTGATGAATCAAGTACTTATCTAAAGGTTCCTATCCGAAATAAGCACCTCACCCAGCCAAATAGCTGAAAACTCTCTTAATACCCAAATCTTCCGAACATTATTGCACCTACTCCCCCTCCCTAAACCAAGTCCCATCCATTCTCATATTCCAGTATGTCGACAATGCTAACTCTATAGGGTGCGCTGCGGTCCTTATTTTGCTTTCTACCTCCTGCATAATACTTCTCAGCTCTTCTTAGGAGGATTTCCAATGCCTCTTTTGCTGGGACAATAAAGTATCGTTCAGTTCCATCTTGCGCGAAGAAAACGCAGACGTATGGTAAGTTGCCAATCAACTCTTTTCCCCTTTCTTTCAGTTCATTGTAAGAAGCTATAAGTAACGTAAATCCATTTTTTTCAGATTTTTATTGTTCGGCTGAGCGGATTTTACCTGAACTTGCCCCATTTTTCCTGTTCTTGGATCATGATAAAGAACATCCACCCTTCTTGTCTGCACAGAGGTTGCTGAAGCATCATAGTCCATTCTGAGAAGTTTGCCCGCAACCATATACTTGCCCGCTAATCCAAGGTTATTTTTCTTAACCTTCATTTTTTCACCTAAAGGTCACATTAAACTCTTTATAAATCAAACTTTACATTTTTATACAAATTAAGTGCACGAGAGGGCGGAGGAAAAGCATAAGGTTCAATGGTGAGATAGAGGGGATTTCATCAATTTTTGTTATAAGAAAGCTTATTTATGGCTATTCTACATAAATATTAAAATTTAGAACCCTAAAACAAAGAGTAGAATCAGACTAATCTGAATCGTACCAATCCCGAAAATGTGTGGTCGCCAAAATCGTGTGGTGACTTTTTCAATGAATAATCTCGTTAAATATGCTGTTAATCCATAATTGACTAAAATATGTGATTAGTTAAATTTTCCTTACTCAAGATTTTTAAAATCATTTGAGGCCAAATTGTTTCGATTAACATAGAAATTAAAACTTCAAGTGTTATGGAATCCAAGATATTATAGGAAGGGAACCTTTAAAGGAGTTTGATTAGATAAATATGATGAGCCATAAAGATAAATAATCGCTAAAAAATTGACGTGTGTGTTGAAATGGATGAAGTTATCATTAAAATAAGGATACCAGAGGAATTTGAAGATTTGAAGGAAAAAATTGAGAATCTCGTGAACAGAGAGGCGGAAGAGGTTATAAGAAAGCTTGCAGTTCTCAAAAGAGCTAAGGGCTGTTTGAAAACTGAGAAATCTTGGCAGGAACTTGAGGCTGAACTCTATGAAGATGCTTATCGATAGCAACATCTTTGTTGAGTATAAAAAAAGGAAATCCTAAAGCTGTTAAAATGATGGAGAATGCGCTCGGAGCCTATGAATTATACATAAACGATGTTGTTTATTCTGAAGTAGCGTATGTTTTCATCAGGACGGATTCTGGAAAGAGCTACTTTGAACTGAAAAGGGATAAGAAATCTGTAATCAATGCTGGGTCGAACTTCTTAAGCAAACTTTTCCCTCTTCTAAATCTCACCAAATTGCTGGAAGTTAATGATAGCATTATAGCTTTAGCAAATAATTATATTGTCAAGTATGGCTTGCTTCCCAATGACGCATTGTTTCTGGCAACGTGTAAGTTCTACGGAATAGAATCTTTAGTATCCCTAGATGAAGATTTTAAAGAACCATGCAGAGAAGAGAAAATTCGCCTAGTCAGCGATGTTGAGTCTTTAAAAGAAGGATAAAATAACCCTTCAGACCTTATTAAATTCCAGCTCTAGTTTTACTATTAAAAGTTCTTCAAGGTTTAAGACTTCTAGTATTCCATTTTCGGTATCAGAAGTTTCTGACTAATATAGAAAATAATTACCATGAAAAATCTTGGAAGGCTTTTCATAATTTGCCATGAAAAACTTTTTCATACTTTATCTGAAACGCTCTAGCGTATGTTGGTTTGCCATGAAAAACTTTTTCATACTTTATCTGAAACGCTCTAGCGTATGTTGGTTTGTCTAAGAAGCGTAGTTTATGTAGGTTTTTACAAACTGTTTCTAAACTTTTTGGGTTGACTGAACACGTCCAAAAATTGGGTGGGAGACTGCTCACAAGCTATTCCACCCTTGAAAAACTCCGAAAAAAAAATGTCCAGGGAGAGGGGGTTTTTTGAGCCGAAAAACATACAGGCTCATGATAATCGCCACTTAAGTTAATTGTGCCACACAAAGAAACCAAAAAATTTTTGGACGTATTCGTACATGACATTGATTTTATTAGGTTTTCTAAGCAGTTGCCTTTTTAAATTTGAAATCAATATAAAATACAGTGAAAATATTGGAAGAGGGAATAGTAATGCAAGAAAAACTCAATGAGCTTGATGGTAAAGAATGGACAAAGTATTCTATCAGCATTTGGGATGTAGTAAAATCTCCTGAAGAAATGAAATTGAAACATCCTGCAATGTTTCCTGAGGAGTTAGTCAGAAGATTGATTAAAATATACACTAAGGAGGGGGAAGTTGTTCTGGATCCTTTTATGGGTAGCGGTACCATCGTTCTTGCTGCACGTAACCTGAATAGAAAGGGTATAGGTTTTGAGTTGTGTGAAGAGTTTTTTAGCCTAGCAAAAAAACGTTTGAGATATTTGGATACGCAATTAGAGGCTTTCAGTTCTGAGGGCGAAAAAACGGCATTTGCCAGTCCGGAAATATATTTGGAAGATGCAAGAAATATTCTAAAATATGTTAAAACAAATTCAGTTGATTTGGTTGTTACATCGCCTCCGTACTGGGATATTCATAGGCAGAAGCGAACAGCAGACTATAAAGAGATTAGACCTTACTCTGAGTTAGAACAAGATTTGGGGAATATATCTGACTATAACCAGTTTCTTACGGCTTTAAAAGAAATTTTTGAACAAGTTTATATGGTATTGAAACCAGGGAAATGGTGTATCATAGTAATAATGGACATTCGTAAGAAGGATAAATTCTACCCACTGCACATGGACATGACAAGGGTAATGCAGGAAATTGGATTTGAACTTGATGACATAATAATATGGGATAGAAGACTGGAGTACAGCAATCTTAGGCCTTTGGGTTATCCGTATGTTTTCAGGGTGAATAAGATACATGAATATATACTTATTTTCGTAAAATAGGGAGCCCAAAATGATTGAGGATTACATTGATGAGGATGTTGCATATTTACTTGGA
>JAHAWU010000143.1 GCA_018383815.1 Candidatus Jordarchaeia archaeon
GGGCCATTGGTGGCTGCTATTCATTAAACACAGAGTATCTGTTTCCATATCTTATAATAAGCGCTTATAAGAGACAAAAAACTTACCCAAAAAATCTTCCGAACATTATTGGTTTGGAAGCCGGAGCAACGGCTGCCGAAGCGGTAAACATTGGTGACGTCTCTACACATTTCCTATCCAAATATGAAGAAAGATGGCTGGGTGTGATGGGAGAACAGTTGCTGTACCAGGAGAAACTATTCCTAGATACGGTAGGCAAGGCTCTGGAAGTTAAAGATGAGAAAATACGCCACGAACTCTACGAGAAAAGGCTGTTAGAAGCCATAGTGGGCTACACTCAGTGGATAATTGAATGGATACTGAAACGCAAGGAAAAAGCTAAAAAGGATTAGGGGAGAAGCCTCTGGAATACGCACAGGCTACTTTTTATCTTCCAATTTTGACGAATAAGTTTCCACCATCCAAAGGTAAACTTATAAATTAGATGAGAAATTCATTCTAGTAACTTTCCAGTACAAGTCTAAAATATGTGGAGCGGTTTTGATGGCTCGCAAATATGATGTGATTGTTGTGGGTGCGGGTCCCGCTGGAAGCATGGCGGCTATGAAGGCTGCGGAAGGTGGGGCGAAAACCCTTATTTTAGAGAAGCAACGCCTTCCAAGGTTCAAACTCTGCGGCGGTGGAATAGCAAACTGGGTAGTTAGACACCTGAAAGTACCTGAAGATGTACTGGAGAGGCAGTACCGAGTTTTATCCTTCTTCACTCCCCCAAGTTATGAACGCCACGACATAAACCTGGGCGGATTGGGATATTTTGGCGTTTACCGGAGCGCACTAGACCACTATCTCACTAAGTTGGCGCTGGAAAAGGGTGCGGAGCTAAAAGAGAATACCTGTGTAGATGGTGTGATTAGGAGGGAGGGATACGTTAAAGGGGTCACCACTAAGACGGGGGAGAAGTTTGAGGGTGATGTGGTGGTGGCTTGTGATGGCGCCCTCTCAACTGTTGCGAGAACGTGTGGAATGTGGGATGTTTGGTTCAGGGAGAAGGGTGAAACCTGGAAGGATCAGATGGTTTTCTGTTTAGGTATGGAGGTGAGGCTGGGGCAGAAGATGATTACCGAGCGTTTCGGCGAAAGCTACATGATTTTCACGGGCCGCGATATTGCTCCCATGGGTTATGCCTGGATTTTTCCAAAACGGGAGAATGTTTCAGTGGGCTTGGGCTCTATGGCTAAAACCTTGGAGAGGAAACCCACCGAATACATGAATCACTTCATAAAGAATAACCCTATAGCTTCAAAGCTACTAGAGGGCGGAGAAGTCATTCTGCAGAAGGGGGCCTGGATTCCCATAAGGAATGCCTACAAGCCAAGCTACACTTCCGGACTACTGATTGCTGGGGACGCTGCAGGCATGGTTTCACCCATCACCGGTGAGGGTGTTTATTATGCGGTGAGGGCGGGTATGGACGCAGGAGTTACTGCTGCAGAAGCCGTAAACAGTGGCGATTTTTCCGCCGAATTCCTATCAGCATACCAGGAAAGATGGGTAAGATCTGTGGGAAACATTTTGGATTTCCAGGACCAGATATTTAAGAACACTGTGGGAAAGATTCTGGCCTTGGAGGACGAAAAAGAGAAGGATGAGCAGTACGAGAAGGGCTTCGTTGAAGCCTTCAACATATTTGTATCCGTAATTGAAAAGTACGCTCAGAAGAAAAAAGAAACACCAGAAGCCACAACCCCCCAGAAAAAACCCTAAAAAAGAAAAATTAAGTGCCATTTCGCCAACATTTCTTATGAAAATGAATTTGGTGTTGAGCCCTTTTAAAATGTGGAGGATTTAAAATTGAGTTGGGAGCAAGTCCAAAAACACCTTAAAGAAGACGATATAATCAGTTTAACTCAGGAACTTGTGAGAATACCCAGCTCCAAGGACGTGAAGGGAGGAGAAAGAAAGGTAGCTGAAACCCTAGCATCCTTCTTTGAGAAGCATGGAATATCCTCAGAAATTCAGAGGGTGGGCTTAGGGGCAAACATAATAGCTCGAATAGGAGACCCAGATGCTGGCCCCACACTCATGCTTAATGGCCACTTGGACACGGTGCTCTCTACAAACATGACCATACCGCCCTATGATCCCGTGATAAGAGGAGGAAAACTTTATGGTAGGGGTTCATGTGACATGAAGGCGGCTCTGGCAGCCATGGCAGCGGCGCTGGCAGCGCTTCACAAAGCGGAAGTGGAACTTGAGGGAAGCCTACTCTTTACCGGTGTTTCTGGGGAGGAGACTGGAAGTGCTGGGGCGAGGAGAATAGTGGAGCGTGGACCAACCTCTGACTGCGCCATTGTTGGAGAACCAACCAGTCTGGTCATCACCCATGGGGGATATGGGATTACCTTTGCCACCATAAATGTTAGGGGTAAGGCTGCTCATGGAAGCACTCCCCACGAGGGAATAAACGCCATAGAGAAGGCTGCCAAAATAATTGCCAGAATGCGGGAGAAACTTCCCAAAATTTTTGCGGAGAGAGCCGATCCCGTGGTGGGGCCTCCCACCTATAATGTGGGTATAATAAAGAGTGGAACCCAACCCAACATAGTTCCCGACAAGTGCACCCTAGTCATAGATAGAGAAGTGGTTCCCGGAGAAACCTTGGAGCAGATTATAGCTGATTTCCAGGGAATAATTGACGAACTAAAGGAAGAGGATCCAGAACTGGACGCTACTGTCGCTGTGCCTGCAGTTGACCTCCAACCCCTGAAAACCTCCCTGGATTACCCCTTCATTAAACATTTAGCACAAGCTACACAACAAGTCTTGGGAAGGGTGGAATACACCGGGAGGTGTGGAAGCACAGACGCCGCAATATTTTCAGAGGCTGGAATTCCAAGTGTAATTTTTGGACCCGGAGAAATAAAGGTTGCCCACTCAGAGGCAGAATACGTTGAAGTGGAACAAGTGGTAAACGCCGCAAAAATATACACCCTCACAGCTTTAAAGTACCTGACCTAACTCAACCTGTTGCAAAACTATCAGAAGGAGCGAGTGGTGGTAATGGTTCAAAAATATGATGTAGTGGTGGTGGGGGCTGGTCCCGCTGGAAGTATGGCGGCTATGAAGGCTGCAGAGGGGGGAGCTCATACTCTACTTGTGGAGAAACAGAGGCTGCCCCGGTTCAAGCTTTGCGGAGGCAATGTGGCTAACTGGGTGGTTCTCAAACTCAACATTCCCAGGAACGTTTTGGATAGAAAGTATACTTCAATTACTTTTTGTACTCCGCCAAAGTATGAGAAGCAGACTTTTCCGGTTCCCGGTGCCTACTGGGGTGTTTACCGAGACCGATTTGACTATCACCTTGCAAAGATGGCTGTTGGGGCCGGAGCAGAGTTAAAAGAAGGCGTCCATGTCAATGACGTTATCGTGGAGGGGCGAAGCGTTAAGGGGGTGGTTACAAATGAGGGAGAGAAAATCTTTGCTGACGTTGTGATCGCTTGTGATGGGGTTTACTCGAGGATAGCGAAAAAGTGTGGTTTTTGGGATAAGTGGTTTAAAGAGAGGGGGGAGACTTGGCTTGATAACATGGGTTTCTGTATGGGTGTAGAAATGGAGATGGACAACGATACTATTGAGGAACGATTTGGAGACTCATACGTGATTTTCACTGGAAAAGATATAGCCCCCCTAGGGTACGGCTGGATTTTCCCCAAGGAGGGTATGCTTTCTGTGGGTGTGGGTTCGGCGGCAGGCATGATGAATAGAAAGCCCTCAGAGTATTTGGAATATTTTATGAGGCACCCTGCTGCGGCTCAGTTTCTGGAGGGTGGCAGTGTGATATTAAGTCGTGGTGCTTTTGTGCCCTATAGGCGTTTCTTCACTCCCAGCTATTCCTCGGGCATTCTTGTGGCTGGGGATGCTGCGGGCATGGTTTCTCCGGTAACTGGGGAAGGTATTTTTTTCGCGGTGAGGGCGGGTATGGATGCTGGTATAACTGCTGCTGAGGCTGTTCAGAGTAGAGATTTTTCCGCCGCTTTTCTTTCCAAGTATGAGGAGAGATGGATGAATTCTATAGGTCATAATTTGGTATTTCAATCCCAAGTTTTTGAGGAAACGATTGGAAAAATTCTCAAGATGGAGGATAAACTGGTTCAAGAGGAGCAGTACGAGAAGGGTGTGATTGAAGCCTTCCTAAAATATATAGCTTATGTGGCAGAATACTCCACGAGGAAGTCGAAGAAGACAACCTAGCAACTATTTCCAGAAACCGCTCCCCCAAATTTGGTGAAATATCTCTCGGTTTTTAATCCTCTACGATGAGGTAGGGGAGGATTTCTCTCATATCCTTCAAATTTAAGATAATTTTGGCATGTTTTTTGAGGGCTTCTGAGGGGTTGACGGCTATGCTGTATTTTGCCTTCATGAACATGGGTATGTCCATCTCATCGTTGCCTATGACTGCGCATTCTGAGGGGTCTAGTCCTGCTTCTTGGGCCACTTTTAGGAATAGTTCTGCTTTTTTCTCTGCGTCTACTGGTGGAGCTGTGAGTCTGCCGGTAAATTTGCCATCCACAACTTCTGCGGAGTGACTGTAAACATAATCTAGTCCCAATTTTTGCTTAATGGCTTGAAGTGCAGTGTTGCTGCCGCCACAACTTATAAGGGCGATAAGGTATCCCGCCTCTTTGAGTTTTTGAATGGTTTCCTCCGCTCCCACCCTTAGCTTGAGTTCCCTCATCAGTTTTAGGGCTCTCTCAACCTCCACGCCCTCCCAGTATCTTGCAGAGTTAATTATGGCCTCGTTAAAGGAAATTTTCCTAGCCCTCAGATCTTTAAGGATTCTTCCGACCTCATCCTGTATTCCCAAGCTTTTTGCCAATTCTACACTGTGACTGTCACCATCATATAAAACTCCGTCAAAGTCAAAAACCACCATTCGCAACTCTTTGCCCTCAAACTTTATTCTCCTCATTGAGGCTAACCTCCATTTTCCAACTTGCTTCCAAAAACAGTTAAATACAACTAATTAAATTTGTCTCTAAAAATTACCATCTTTCGGTTTCTCACTAAAGGAATACTCATAAAATTGGTTATCTATTTTTTTAACAGTAAAGGGTGTGAATGCTTGTATCCTCCAACCAAAGCTTAGGTTTTAGTTAATAAAAACTTGCTCAGGAAACCATAGGTGAGGAGCGCAACCAAGGGAGGGGCGGGGAAAAGTTATTTCTTTGAAGAGAGGGTGTTGGAAGCGTTGAACTATTTCCTATGCGGGAGTAGCTGTTTTTCTAGTTTTCGGGCTTTGATATGGTGATGCCTGCATCTTCTAGCATTTCGATTTGGAATCCGTACCACCAGTCTGGTACTTGTAGAATGTCTTTTTCGCTTATTTTTTCAAAGAGTTTTGCCTCTTGCACTTCTCTTCCGGGCTTCAACTTTCCCCCCAGGGCTTTTGTAGAAAAGGCAATAAGCTTTGCATCTGCCTTTTGTCCTTGGTTTAAGAAGCGGAAAATGTAGACTCCCAAAAGCTTCTCCACTTCGACCTCTAGGCCCAACTCCTCCCTTACTTCCCTAATGATAGCGTCCTCGTAACTCTCGTGAGACTCTGGTTTTCCTCCGGCGAGGATCCAACCATCCACACTCATGGGCAGGCCGTAGGCGTCCCTGACAACCACTGGTTTTTTAATCATCACCACTCCTCCCCCCATCTTAACTACGGCGACAACCCTCACCCATTCCTCATTTTTAAAATAGTCAAAGATGGATTCCACCACCGGAATTTCCACAACTCTTTTTCTAGCATTTTTGTAACGGGACAGAAGCGAATCAAGAGACTCCATATCTAATACCACGTCCCAAAAAATTCGAATACAACAAATTATTTACCCTGTAAAACTTTTATCATTCACCCCGACTTTTTGGGCCCACATATTTTTCCGATTCTGGGCCATACTCTCTGATTACTCTCCGATATAGTGCAAAAGCAGCGAATGCGAAGAAGATGATAATCGTTATTATGGTCAATGTTAGATTGGCAAACTTTAACAAGGTTATTCCGAAACCCAAGGAGTAGCCAGTGGGCAGCCTAATGTAGTTTTTACTCTCCCTGCCAAGGGCGCTTTGGGTCCACCAATCAATCATGGCGGGCATAGCCAAGACAATCGCCAAAAACAGGCTCCAATATTCTCCCAAATTTGGAACAATCGAAAAAGACAACAACACTATACCAGTAACAAATCCCAGGGTAGTACCGGTGCACCGGGCGCAGAGATGAATTTTCCGACCCAAAATCTTCAAACCAATAGTTCTATCAAGATGCTCCTCCGTATGGTGCGACAAAAGGTAAAGTAGAGCCTTCTTTAAATCCTCTTTACTAACCATTAAACCACCAAGCCAAAAACGAGAAATTTGAATTCCAAAAACCTTCCAGTCAAAAACATATTAACTCGCCAAAGTTAAATCTGTTTTGTTCCACCCTTACTTCTCTACCCTCCCCACTTCAAGATGAGAGTAACATCCCTCTCCCCTATTTTCATTTTTTGATGCTAAAAGGTAAAAATCTGTAACTTCTTATTCATCCCAAGAGACTAGAGAGAGATCTATTCAAAATTGTTTAGGATTCAGTAAACTTTTCGGTTTACGAATGCTTTACTAATAAAGCGTTTTTGTTTTAAGTTGGCCCTACCCGCCCTGAGGCGTTTTGCAGTTGAAAACTATTTCTTAGAGAGCTTCCCTCCCTCTCTGGGTTTGCATGTGAGATGGGGTAAAAGAACCAAAATAAGTTTTGGTATAGGAAATGCGAAATCAAGACTTTTCAAAAAAGGTTTAAAAAAAGGTTTAAAAAAAAGGTTTTGTGATGCGTTTTCTGTTTTATTTTCTTACTATTAGGTAAATTATTAGTCCAATAAGGCCCAATAGTAGGACGATTATGAGCCATAGGGCACCATTCTCGCCTCTGGATTCAGCGTCTCTGTAGACCCAGATTGCCAGTACGATGGCTATAATACACCAGACAATCACTACGATCCAGTATATCATTAGTGCTGCTTCAAGACCAAATTGTAGTGGAATCATTCACTTTCTCCTCCTTTAATGTGCATTGATTTTAGAAATTGTTTTACTTTATATTTAAGTGTTTCTAATAAATTCGAGTATTTTGTATTGTACGCCTTGATAATTTTTAAAAAATATTTAAAACTATTTAAATATTGCTAACATAATTAACACACACGTGGGCTAACCTAATTAGCCTTAACCTTCTAATTTCCTCAGAGATTTGAAATCAGCCCAAATATTCGGGGTGAAAATTTTGCAAATCATCCCTTTAGCCTTTGAAAGCCTTGGAACCAGAAGTATGGCAACCCTTGTTGAAACCGTGGATTGCCGAATTGTTATTGACCCAGGTGTGGCTCTGGGCCCTTGGAGATACGGTCTCCGCCCCCACGAGCTAGAATTGGAGAGACTCTCACATCACTGGAGGGAAATTAAAACCAGCTCCCAGAATTCCGATGTTCTAATCATCACCCACTACCACTACGATCACCATAATCCAAGAGAGCCCCAGATATTTCGCGACAAAATAGTCCTCTTGAAGCATCCCGAAAAGAACATAAATTTCAGCCAGAAGAGAAGGTCAGCGTATTTCCTAAAGCAGATAGAAGGTTTACCCAGAGAAATTCTGTATTGCGATGGGAAATCCTTTGAATTTGGCAATACTAACATAACCTTTTCTCAGCCAGTCTTTCATGGGATTGATTCCAAGTTGGGATACGTAACCGAGGTTGCCATTAAAGAAGGAAATGAGGTATTTTTACACACGTCAGACATTGAGGGGCCCAGTCTCAAAGACCAAACACTATTTATAATTGAGAACGACCCCAACACCATTTTCTGCGATGGACCCCTAACCTATATGCTTAACACCCACTATCCACTCAAAAGCCTGCAGGACTCAATCCAGAACATAATAGAAATAATTGATAAGACTCGCGTCAAAAAATTCGTTTTAGACCACCACTTCCTGAGAGACATCCAGTGGAAGGAAAGAATAAAAAACCTCCTTTCATTCGCTGAATCCAAGGGGTTAGAAATCATAAGCGCCGCAGAATTTAAAGGTTTAAAGAACGATCTTCTGGAAGCCAGAAGAAAAGAGCTATGGGAAACAATACCCCCCACTCAAACCCAGAAATATCAAGACTCAAACATGTTCACAGAATAACTCTCTTCAAAAAACCATGAAGCGCTGAGCCTAGATAGACACGTACACTTTTCAAGATTGATCCCTGTTTTTTAACTCTTTTTTAATCGACTTCGATAGTTTATGGGCTTGTCTTATTGGTTCTGGTAGGCGGAGCTTTGAGGTCTCAAGCACAATATTTATGGCTGTTTCAAGAGATATCTTGTGACCCACACTGACATAAACTGGTTTCCTTTCAGTTCTTGTAGTGACTGCGGCTCCCACCACTCGTCCCTCCAGCATAATTAATGAGTATTTTTCTTCTCCCTTTTTTGGCAATACTTGTCCGCAGAGCAGAGTTTTGGCTACCCCAATTGTTGGCGCATCCATTAGAATTCCAAAGTGTGACGCAGCTCCAAGAAGATAGGGATGCAGTCTACCATTGGAGTCCACCATATACAAGTCCACACTGCTCTCCAAGCTCTTAGCAACCCTCAACATGGGGGGCGTCTCCCTAAAGGAGAGGAGGGTTGAAATATAGGGGAATGAGACCTCCTCATAGATCACCTTCTCCTCCAATACCTGTAAATTCCTTCGATTCAAAACAACCCCACAGGCAATCGCAGTATTCTCGTAGTATGATACGTCCAAACCGCAGATATTCTCAATTTTGTCAAAACAGTCCTCCTCCACAACCTGCGAAGCCAGTTTCCTCTGAAGCTTCCTCGCCTCCTCCAACGTCAAGCCAATCTTAGCCAAATCCTCATCCAAACGGCCCTCTCTCTTTAGACTTCCGGAACCCAAACCAGAAACCTCTCCTACTAAAGCCCTAACCACTTGACTATGTTTATATTAGGGATTTACCCATTTAGAGGATAGTGGTCGGAAAAACCCTATATGTGGGTGTTCGGGCGCCTGCTGCTAGAGGCGACCCTCGTAACCACTTATTAAAGGAGGTAACCGCGCCGCCCTCAATGAAGTCAAGTGCGCCGTTTTTTGAGGCTCAGTATAACCTTCCGGGGGCGCGGCGACCACAAAAGTGAAGGAGGAGGCGAATCCTCCTTGAACTATGTAGGAGTTGATGTGAGTAAAAAGTTTTTCGATTGCTGGGATCCGCGCAGGCGGGTCACCGGAA